>JAABQT010000139.1 GCA_011391295.1 Betaproteobacteria bacterium | reverse complement strand
CCGCCACCTACATCGTCGGCGCGGTGATCATCGTGCCGCCGATGGTCAAGCTCGGCATCAATCCCTGGGTCGCGCACTTCTTCGTGTTCTTCCTGTCGGTCTGGGGCGAGCTCTCGCCGCCGACCTCGCTCACGGCGGCCGTCGCGGCGCGCATCGCCAACGCGTCGTTCATGCGCACCATGATGGAGGCGCTCAAGATCTGCCTGCCGATCACGCTCATGACCTTCGCGATCTTCACGCGCACGGCGATGGCGGTGAAGCCCGGATGGGGGCAGATCGGCGATGTCCTGGTCGTGACCACCGCCACCTGCGGCGTGGGATTCGCGATGTTCGGGCGATGCTTCGAGAACTGGAAGGCCGACGTCCCGGCGCGCGTGCTGTTCGCGGTGGTCTCATTGGTGACCCTGTTTCATCCGAACGACAAGCTGATCTGGGGGACCGCCGCGGTCACCCTCGCCGCCCTGATCTGGGCCATTCGGCGCCACAACCGGATAGCGCCGCCGAAAGACGCGGCCGCGCCCGAAACCGGCGAGGCTGCCGCGGCGGGGCCGACGGACCTCGACGCCGTGCTCGCCCAGGCGCGGCGCGAGATCGGCTGACGGACGGCGTCAGGCGGCCTTGCTGGCCGACGTGCGCTTGAGCGGCACGCCGGAGAGGCGCTGCAGCTCCTCGAAGCTGAGCCCCTCGACGATGTCGACGACGTGCAGGCCGTCGGCCTTCACGTCGATCACTGCGAGGTCGGTGTAGATGCGGTTCACGCAGTGCGCCGCGGTGAGGGGATAGCTGCAGCGCTCGACGATCTTGCTTTTTCCTTCCTTGGTGAGGTGCTCCATCATCACCAGGACGTTCTTTGCGCCCACCGCCAGGTCCATCGCGCCGCCCACCGCGGGGATCGCATCCGGCGCGCCGGTATGCCAGTTGGCGAGATCCCCCGCCACCGACACCTGGAACGCGCCCAGCACGCAGTAGTCGAGGTGCCGGCCGCGGATCATGCCGAAGGAGTCCGCGTGGTGGAAGAACGCGCCGCCCATGAGCAGCGTTACCGGCTCCTTGCCGGCATTGATCAGGTCCTCGTCCTCCATCCCCTTCGCCGGCCGCGGGCCGACGCCCAGCACGCCGTTCTCGCTGTGCAGCACGATCTCGCGGTCCCTGGGCAGGTGGTCGGCCACCAGGGTCGGCAGGCCGATGCCGAGGTTGACGTACGCGCCCTCGGGGATGTCACGCGCCACGCGCGCCGCGATCTGCTGGCGCTCGAACTTCTTCATGCGGCCTTTCTCAGCGACGCGATGCGCACCACGCGCTTGACGAAAATGCCCGGCGTCACCACCACTTCCGGATCGAGCGTGCCGAGCGGCACGGTTTCGCGCACCTGCGCCACGGTGCACTTCGCCGCCGCCGCCATGATCGGGCCGAAATTGCGCGCCGTCATGCGATAGGTGAGGTTGCCCCAGCGATCCGCGCGGTCGGCCTTGATCAGCGCGTAGTCGGCGTGGATCGGGAATTCGAGCACGTAGTCGCGCGCGCCGATGCGCCGTGTCTCCTTGCCTGCGGCGAGCTCGGTGCCGAACGCGGTGGGCGTGTAGAAGGCGCCGATGCCGGCGCCGGCGGCGCGGATGCGCTCGGCGAGCGTGCCCTGCGGCACCAGCTCCAGCTCGAGCTCGCCGGCACGGTGCGCCCGGTCGAAATGCCAGGAATCGGCCTGGCGCGGGAAGGAGCAGATGATCTTGCGCACACATTTCGCGGCGATCAGGGCTGCGAGGCCGGTATCCCCGTTGCCGGCGTTGTTGTTGACCACTGTGAGGCCCCTGGCGCCGCGCTCGATCAGCGCGTCGATCAGTTCCGCGGGCATGCCGGCATTGCCGAAGCCGCCGATCATCACGGTGGCGCCGTCGGGCACGTCGGCGAGGGCGGCTTGCGCGGTGGCGATGAACTTGTCGATCATGGGCGGCGAAAAAGGGCTCGGGCCATTATAAACTCGGCCATGGCCAGCCCCCACCTGTTCCAATCGGCGCCGCTCGCGCGCGCCGTCGAAGCGATCGTCGCCGCCGGTGGCAGCGATGCGCGCGAGTCGCGCATCGTCGCCGGGAACCTCGTCACCGCCAACCTCACCGGCCACGATTCGCACGGCATCGGCATGATCCCGCGCTACGTCGAGTCGCTGCAGGAGGGCGGCCTGCAGCCGAATCGCCACCCGCAGATCAAATTCGACGGCGGCGCGCTGGTCGCGCTGGATGGCCAGGCGGGCTACGGACAGGTGATCGGCATGCAAGCCACTGCCATCGCCATCGAGCGCGCCAAACAGCACGGCGTGAGCGTGATGGCACTCGCCAATTCGCACCACCTGTGCCGCATCGGGCAGTGGGCGGAGCAGGCAGTGGCCGAGGGGCTGGTGTCGATCAGCTTCGTCAACGTCATCTCGCGCTCCATCGTTGCGCCCTTCGGCGGCAGCGACGCGCGCTTCGGCACCAATCCCTGCACCATCGGCATCCCGCTGCCGGGGCAGCCGCCGTTCATCCTCGACATGGCGACCAGCGGCGTGGCGCAGGGCAAGGTGCGCGTCGCGCACAACAAGGGCGAGAAGCTGCCGCCCGGGCTGCTGCTCGACGACCGGGGCAATCCGACGCTCGACGCGCGCTTCGGCGTGATTGAGCCGTTCGGCGCGCTCACCACCTTCGGCCTGCACAAGGGCTACGGGCTCGCCGTGGCGTGCGAGCTGCTTGGCGGTGCGCTTACGGGCGGGGGCACCTGGCACACCGCGGACCGCTCGAAGAAGCGTGTGCTGAACGGCATGCTCAGCATCCTCATCGACCCGAAGAAGCTCGGCACCGCCGCGGTGTTCGGGCGCGAGGCGGACGAGTTCGTCGCCTGGGTGAAGAAATCGCCGCCGGCGCCGGGCCAGGACCGCGTGCGCATCGCCGGCGACCCGGAACGCGAGACGCGCGCGCGGCGCGAAAAACAGGGGATTGCAGTCGACGCGACCACCTGGAACGAGATCCACGCCGCCGGCGCGAAGCTCGGTGTCGCCGCGGCAACCCTCGACCGCCTCGCTAAGGGCTAGGCATGCCGTTGTTCTAAGACGGCACATTCAGTAGCTTTTATAAGCTACTGAAAGTAAAAGAAATTTTATTTCAAGAATCCGACTCCGAAAACGACGCTAAGTCTTTGTCAGGCATAAAGATTTGCCTTGACCTGCCCATTTCTTTCCCCTAGAGTGGGAAAAGGTAGAAAAAAGTGGCGGAAAAAGGGGACAGGCCGGCTGAGCCCCAACCGTCAGGGAAAAACAGGGCATGGGCGGAGCATTCCACGGCGCAACGGTTGTCACGCTCGACGCGAAGGGCCGTCTGGCTATTCCGACGCGCCATCGCGATGCGCTGCTCGCCAGCGCCAAGCATCTCGTGCTCACCGCGCACCCTGAGGGCTGCGTGCTGCTGTACCCGCCCGCAGCCTGGGAACCGGTACGCGCCCGCGCCGAAAATTTCCCCAGCTTCCATCCGCAGGCGAGTTGGTGGAAGCGTCTCCTGCTCGGCTTCGAGGAACACGTCGCCCCCGACGGTTCCGGACGCATCCTCGTGTCCGGCGCGCTGCGCCAGCACGCCCAGCTCGAGCGCGATGTGATGCTGGTCGGGCAGGGCGGCTATTTCGAGCTGTGGGACTCGGGCCTGTGGAGCGCGAAGCTCGCGCAGGCGCTCTCCGGTCCCGCCGCGCCGCCCGCCGGCATGGAGGATTTCTCGCTGTGAGCGCGGGCGCGCCACCGGATGAGACCCGATTCCCTCACGCACCGCGCAGTACTCGCCGCCGAAGCCATTGCAGCGCTGGCGCTGCAGCCGGCCGGCACCTACGTGGACGGCACCTACGGACGCGGCGGGCACAGCCGCCTGATCCTCGAGCGGCTCGGCCCGCAGGGGCGCCTGGTGGCGCTGGATCGCGACCCGCTGGCGGTGGCCGCGGCGAAAAGCATCGGCGATCCCCGGTTCTCGATCGTGCACGCCGCGTTCAGCACGCTGGCGCAGGCGCTGGACGCGCAGCGCGTGGAACGCGTGCAGGGGATGCTGTTCGACCTGGGCGTGTCCTCGCCGCAGCTGGACGACGCGGCGCGCGGGTTTTCATTCCGCGCCGACGGGCCGCTCGACATGCGCATGGATCCGACGCAAGGGGTGTCGGCCGCCGACTGGCTGGCGACTGCGAGCGAAGCGCAACTCAGGGAGGTCATCGGGGGATATGGGGAAGAACGGTTTGCTAAACAGGTTGCAGCGGCGATTGCTGCTGCTCGCCGGCACGCGCCCATCCGCACGACCCGCGAACTTGCCGATCTCGTGGGTGCGGCGGTCCGCACACGGGAACCGGGCCAGAATCCGGCGACGCGCACCTTTCAAGCTCTACGGATTTTCGTCAATCGGGAGCTTGAGGAAGTGTCGCTGATGCTGCCGCAGGCGGTCGAGCGGCTGGCGCCGGGCGGGCGCCTGGCGCTGATCGCCTTCCACTCCCTGGAAGACCGCATCGTCAAGCGCTTCCTGCAGGCCTGCGCGCGCCCGCTGTTGCCACGGGATTTGCCCGTGCGCGCCAGCGAGATGCCACAAGCCCTGCTCAAGATCGTCGGCAAGCCGGTACGTGCCTCCAGCGCCGAAGCCGCCGCCAATCCGCGCGCGCGCAGCGCCGTGTTGCGGGTCGCCGAGCGCACCTCGGCCCCCTTTGATCCTCTATTGATGCACCGAATCGAGCCCGACGCGTGGCGAAGCTGAACCTCCTCCTCCTCCTGGTTCTCGTCGTTTGCGCGCTCGGGCTCGTCACCTCCCAGCACAGGGCCCGCAAGCTGTTCACCGAACTCGAGCGCGCGCAGGCGCGCGCGCGCGAACTCGACGTCGAGTTCGGCAAGCTGCAGCTCGAGGCGAGCACCTGGGGTCTGCACGCGCGCGTCGAGAAAGTCGCCACCGGCACGCTCGCCATGCGTACGCCCGATGCGCGCCGCGTGCGCGTGGTCAGCCGCGAGGCCGCGCCATGAGCGCCGCCGCCTGCGCCCTGGTGCGCCTGCCGGTGTGGCGCGCGCGCATGGTGATGTGCGTGCTGCTGGCCGCGTTCGGCGTGCTCGCAGGCCGCTCGCTGTACCTGCAGTCG
>JAABQT010000138.1 GCA_011391295.1 Betaproteobacteria bacterium | reverse complement strand
ATCGCGGTCACCGGCGCGAGCCGCGGCATCGGCGCGGCGATCGCCGCCGAGCTGGTGCGCCGCGGCTTCACGGTGGGCTCCCTTACCCGCAAAGCGATCGGCATTGACGGTACGCTCCCTGTCGCCTGCGACGTCACCGACGAGGCGTCGATCCGAAAAGCCTTCGCCGCCCTCGCCGCGCAGGCAGGCACGATCGACGGGCTGGTGAACAACGCCGGCATCCACCTCGAGGGCAGATCGCACGAGCTCGGCACCGGGGTCTACGACCAGGTCATGGACACCAACGCGCGCGCGATGTTCGTTGCCTGCCGCGAGGTCTACCCGTACCTCGCGCCCGGCGGCGGCACCATCGTCAACATCGGTTCGTTCTTCGACAAGCTCGGCGTGAAGCGCAACCTCGCCTACTGCGCCTCCAAGGCCGCGGTCGGCGCCATCACGCGCTGCCTGGCGGTGGAGTGGGCGCCGAAGAACATCCGCGTGCTCGACGTCGCGCCCGGCTACATCGAGACCGAACTGAACGCCGAAGCGATGCAGGGGCCGCTGCGCGCCTTCCTCGAGAGCCGCATTCCAGGCAAGCGCCCGGGCACCGCAGCGGACGTTGCCCGGCTGGTCGCCTCGCTGTTCGTCGAGGACAACGCGTACCTCACCGGCGAGACCATCTACCTCGACGGCGGCCAGGGCATGGCGCACTGATGAATGTCTTCGAGCGGCTCGACCAGACCCTCGCGCTGCAGGACGAGGAGCGCATGATCGTGGAGAGCGTGCGCACGCTGGCGCGCGAGGTGATCGCGCCGCGCGCCGCCGAGCTCGACCGCGCGGCCCGGTTCCCGCGCGACAACGTGAAGGCGATCAACGCGCTCGGCCTGAACGCGATGTTCATCCCCGAGGCCTACGGCGGCCTGCCGATGTCCTACGCCGCGTACCTTGCCTGCGTGCGCGAGATCAGCCAGGCCTGCGCCGCCACCGGCATCATCTGGGCGACCAATTTCCACGGCATCAAGCCGCTGGTCGACTTCGGCGCCGAGGAGCAGAAAATGCGCCTGCTGCCGCGCATCGCGCAGGGCGGCCTGGTGGCGCTCGCCATCACCGAGCCCGCCGCGGGGTCGGATGCCACCGGCATGAAGACGCGCTTGCGTCCCGAGGGCGATCACATCGTCGTAGACGGCGGCAAGACCTTCATCACCAACGGCGACGTCGCCGACCTGATCCTCCTGTTCGGCAAATGGAGCGGCATCGACGACGAGCGCAAATCGATCTCGGCCCTGATCCTCGAAAAGGGCACGCCGGGATTCTCGGTGGTGCGCACCGAAGACAAGATGGGGATCCGCGCCTCGGGCACCGCGACGCTGGAGTTCGACGGCTGCCGCGTGCCGAGGGCCAACCTGCTCGGGGAGCCCGGCGACGGCCTCGAGCTGCTGCTCGCCTCCCTCAACAAGTCGCGCCCGAGCGTGGCGGCGCACGCGCTCGGCATCGCGCGCGCCGCGTTCGAAGACTCGGTGGCCTACATCAACGAGCGGCGCCAGTCGGGCAGGCGCATCATCGAATTCCAGGGCATCCAGTTCCTGCTCGCCGACCTCGCCGCCGAGCTGGCGCAATGCGAGGCCTGGTTGTGGCACGTCGCGCGCCTGGTCGACGGCGGCGCGCAGGACATCGGCATCGAGGCCTCGATGCTCAAACTGCGCGCCTCCGACCTGGCGATGCGCATCGCCACCGAGGCGGTGCAGCTGCACGGCGGCTACGGCTACTGCAAGGACTACCGCGTCGAGCGGCTGATGCGCGACGCCAAGATTACCCAGATCTGGGAAGGCACCAACCAGATCCACCGCCAGCTGATCGGGCGCAGTTTCATCGACAAGGCAAAGCATGGCTGAGATACGCACGGTGGGCGTTGCCGGCTGCGGCACCATGGGCGCGGGCATCGCGATCGTCGCGGCGCGCGCGGGCTTTCGCACCCTGGTCTACGACACGCGCGCCGACGCGCTCGCGACAGCGCGCAGGCAAAGCGAGGCGTTCTTCGCCAAGTCGGTCGAGCGCGGCAAGCTGAAGCAGGACCAGGTGGCAACGATCCTCGGCAACCTGGTGGGTACCACGGACCTGAGGGACTTCAAGGCCTGCGACCTCGTCATCGAGGCGGTGTTCGAGGACCTGAAAGTGAAGCACGCGCTGTTTGCCGAGCTCAACGATATCTGCCCGCCGCAAACCATTTTTGCCTCCAACACCTCGACCCTCTCGATCACCGAGATCGCCGGCGGCTCGGGGCGCGGCGAGCGCTTCGCCGGCATGCATTTCTGCCTGCCGGCGCAGTTGATGAAGCTGGTGGAAATGTCGCCCGGACTGAACACCAGCGAGGCGACGTTCCAGGCAGCCTGGGACTTCTGCAAGGCGCTCGGCCAGCACCCGGTGAAGACCAAGGACAGCCCGGGCTTCATCCTCAATTACTTCCTCATCCCGTTCAACAACGACGCCATCCGCCTGGTCGAGTCCGGCGTCGCCGAACCCGCCGAGATCGACAAGGCCATCAAGGGCGCGATGGGTTATGCCATGGGACCGTTCGAATTGCTCGATCTCGTCGGCATGGATACGCAGCTCCTGTTGTGCGAGGCGATGCACGGCTCGACGCACGAGCCGCGCGCCGCCTGCCCGCCGCTGGTGAAGCGCATGATCGCCGCCGGGCGCCTGGGCAGGAAATCCGGCCGGGGCTTTCATGCCTACAAAGACTCGAAGATGTTCGGATCCTGACCATGCCCTACTGCGTGATCGACACCGGCGCGAGCCGTTCGTTTCCGGCCGCGCACGCGCTGACGCAGGGCGCCGCCGAGGACGGCGAGGTGGTGGTGGTCATCGGCGCCGAGGTGAAGCGCGGGCTCACGCGCATCAGGGAGCGCGAGCAGAAAACCGCCGTGGTGCTCGAGCTCGGCACCGAGTGCCTGGGCGTGTACACGGGCGAAGCACGCGGCACCGAAGGCTCGAACGTGCTCGGCTTCGCGCGCTTCCGGCTCGGCGAGGGCGAGCCGAGCAACCTCGTCGAGCTGGTGCGGCAGCCGAATACGGCTCCCGCCGCGCTCGCCGCCGCGAAAAACCTGTTCGAGGGCGCGGGCCTCGCGGTCGCGGTGTGCAACGATTTTCCCGGGCGCATCGTCGACCGGCTGATCCGGCCCTATTTGAACGCGGCGCTGCGACGCCTGGACGAAGGCCTCGCCACGGCCGACGCGATGGACACCACACTCAAACTCGGTCTGGGCTACCCCGAGGGCCCGATCGCGCTGCTCGAGCGCACCGGGCTCGCCGCGCACTTCGACGTCACGCAGGCGCTCTACGAAGCGCTCGGCGACGCGGCCTACGCGCCCGCGCGCCGCGCGCGCGTCGCCAAGCAGCGCGGCTAGATGCGGTCAGTTCCGCGCCAGCCAGGCGCTCACCGAGCGCAGTTCCTCGCGCTCGGTCGCGCCCCGGGTCATTTCCGCGATCCGTTGGTAGTAGCCCTTGGCGCGCGCCTTGTCGCCCGAGCGCTCGGCGGCCAGCGCGGCGCCGTAGAGACTGCGCAGGCGCCCCGGCTCGCGCTGCATGCCGGCGCCAAATGCCGCCAGCGCGTCGGCAGGACGGCCGGTTTCCAGCAGCAGCTCGCCCAGCAGTTCGCGCGCCGGAGCGATCGGGCCCGGGGTTACGGGATGCTTCTCGGTCCGGTCCTCCATATCCGCCGCGGCACGCAGCATGGCAACCGCCTCGTCGTTCTGCCCTTCGGCGCGCGCGATCCAGCCGGCGACCACGCGCCCCTGGATCTCGGCCTGCTCCGCCCAGTAGGCACTCTTCGCCGCCACGAGCGTCCCGTGAATCGCGCGCAGCCGCTGCAGTTCCTGCTTCGCCTGGAGGGCATTGCCCGAGCGCGCTGCGCCGATCCCGCGCGCGAACACGAACACGCTTTCGGCCTGGGGCACTTTCGCCCACGCCGCTTCGGTCTGGGATCCGATCTTGAGGCTTGCCGCTTCGGCCCATTGGCCGCGCTCGAGCGCGAAACGGGCGGGCATCGATGCGAGCGCATACGCGCCGACAAACGCGCTCTCCGCCTCGGACCACGCGATCATCCGCGCGGCGAGCTTTCTCGCCTCGGCGTCGCGGCCCAGTTGCAGATTGGCGTACATCGCGTAGTCCAGCGCATGCAGCTCGCAGCGCGGCGAGTCGCATGATTTCGCCGAGCGCAGGTTGGTGTCGATCGACTCCTGCCAGTAGCCGAGCCGCGTGAAGATGTGCGAGGGCATGTGCAGCGCGTGCGGCGCATCCGGGGCAATCGCCGCGTACTTGCGCGCGGCGGCGACGCCGTGCCGGGCGATCGGCGGATAGTCGTAGGCGTGGATCAGGAAGTGCGCCGCGCCGGGATGATCGGGCTGCGCCGTGAACACCGCCTCCAGGATCTTGCCGGCCTTCAACGGCTTGGCATAGGTCTGGTCTTTGGGCGAATGGGTCGCGAGCAGCGCCAGCGCGTAGTACGCGGCCGCGTTGGGGTCCTCCGGGTGGTGCTGGTGAAGCTGCTCCAGCGCTTTTTCGTAGTTCGCGACGCGGGTGGGGTGCGGCACCTTGTCATGATCGCGGTAGAACTCCTCGATCGCCGCAATGTAATCGCGCTCGCGGGCGGTTTTCCCGCCGATCGCCTTGGCCTGCGCCACCGCTGCAGCGCCTTCCGCCATTTTCTTCGCCGACGGCGGCGCCGCGAGCAGGTTGTCCACGTTCACCACCGCAAGTCCCCAGTGGGCCATGGCGCAGGCCGGGTCCCGGGCGAGAACCTCGTTGAACGCCTTGGTGGCCGGGCCCCAGAAGTAATTGATCTGCAGCGCGACGGCCCGGTTGAACGCCGGTTGCACCTTCGGGTCGCAGGCGACCGGAAAACTCATGGTGCCGACCTTGTCCTGGCCGGTGCCGTGTGCGAATCCAGCGGTAAAAAGCGCGGCGACAGCGATCGCAACGCCGACCATCGTCTCTTGCCTCTTCATGGTGTCTCTCCCTTTGCCACGCGCCGCGGTATGCGGCCCTGCCGTACGGGTCGAGTTGCTTCGCAGAGTGGTACAGGATGTACCGCAAATTTACTTCGTGTAGCGCGACCCACTATACGCCGTGGCCGCGCCGGCGCAAG
>JAABQT010000137.1 GCA_011391295.1 Betaproteobacteria bacterium | reverse complement strand
CGTGGTGACGCTCAACTGCGCGCGCCTGGGCCACCTGCACCGCGGCGACGAGGCCGCGCTGCTCGCGCGCGTCGACGAGCTGCTCGAGCTCGGCCGCGCGAGCCTGGAGATCAAGCGCAAGGTGATCCAGCGCCACATGGACGCGGGACTGTTCCCCTATACCAAGCGCTACCTCGGCACGCTGCGCAACCACTTCTCCACGCTCGGCGTGAACGGGTTGAACGAGATGATCCGCAACTTCACCGGCGACGAGCACGACATCACGAGCGAATGGGGGCACGCGTTTGCCTGCCGTGTGCTCGATCACGTGCGCGCGCGCATGGTCGAGTTCCAGGAACAGACCGGCCACCTCTACAACCTCGAGGCGACGCCGGCGGAAGGCACCACCTACCGCTTCGCCAAGGAGGACCGCAAGCGCTACCCCGGCATCCTGCAGGCGGGCACGGCGCAGATGCCCTTCTACACCAACTCCTCGCAGCTGCCGGTGGGCTTCACCGACGATCCCTTCGAGGCGCTCGAGCGCCAGGAGGACCTGCAGGCGAAGTACACCGGCGGCACGGTGCTGCACCTGTACATGACCGAGCGCGTGAGTTCTGCGGATGCCTGCAAGACGCTGGTGCGCCGCGCGCTCTCGCGCTTCCGCCTGCCCTACATCACGGTGACCCCCACGTTCTCCATCTGCCCGAGCCACGGCTATCTCGCGGGCGAGCACGAGAGCTGCCCGCAGTGCGCGTCGGCCTGCGAGATCTGGACGCGCGTGATGGGCTACCACCGCCCGGTGTCCTCGTTCAACCAGGGCAAGCAGGGCGAGTTCCACGAGCGCAAGTTCTTCGAGGAGGCGCAGTGCTCAGGGTCGGCGGCCTGACCCGGCTCTCGGCGAACGACTACCCGGGCAAGCTGGCGGCGGTGGTGCATTGCCAGGGCTGCGCCTGGCGCTGCGGCTACTGCCACAACCCGCACCTGCGCCCGGCGCGCGGCAGCCATGAAATTCCCTGGCGCGACGTGCGCGCGTTCCTCGCGCGGCGCCGCGGCCTGCTCGACGCGGTGGTGTTCAGCGGCGGCGAGCCCACCCAGCAGCCGGGCCTCGCCTCAGCGATGCGCGAGGTGCGCGCGCTCGGCTATCTGGTCGGATTGCACACCGCCGGCATCGTGCCGCGGCGCCTGGTCGAGGTGCTGCCGCTGGTGGACTGGGTGGCGATGGACGTGAAGGCGCCGTTCGGGGAGCACGAGCGCGTCACCGGCGCGCGCGGCAGCGCGCGCCGCGCGCAGATGAGCCGCGACCTGGTCCTCGCCAGCGGCGTCGCCAGCGAGTTCCACACCATCAGTCGAGCAGATAGCCCACCAGGTCGCGCACCGGCCTGATCTCGGCGCCGAAAGGCACCGGCTCGGAGCCGCGGAAGAACAGGCCGTGCTCGACATCGCCGCGCAGCGCGGCGGCGAGGTGATGGTCGATGCAGAACTGCCCGGCCTGCGGCATCCCGTCGCGCAGCCCGCAGTGCGCGAGGCAGTCCCAGGCGAGGGTGCACTGGCGCAATTTCGCCTGCCCCTTGAAGATCGCTTCCTTCTCCAGGTAGCGCGCCAGCCAGGGCGTGCGCACCGCGCGCGCCGGCAGGCCGGCGACGCTCATGAACACCACGATGTCCTCGTCGCGCGCGCCGGCGAGCACGCGCTTGAAGTTCGCATGCGCGTCGCACTCCTCGGTGACCGCGAACGGCGTTCCGACCTGCACCGCCGCGGCGCCGGCGGCGAGCGCGGCGCGCGCGCGTTGCGGCGAGTTGATGCCGCCGGCCGCGATCAGCGGCACGCGGTCGGCGTCCAGCCCGGCCTCGTGCAGCGCGGCGCGGATCTCGGGCAGCACGCGCTCGAAATCGAAGCGCGAATCGGCGACTTCCTCCAGCCGCGTGGCGCCCAGGTGACCGCCCGCATAGCGCGGATGCTCCACCACGATCGCGTCCGGCGCGCGGCCGTGCCTCTTCCAGCGTCGCGCGATGACGGAGGCAGCGCGCGCCTCCGACACGATCGGCACCAGTGCCACGCGCGGCCAGTCGCGCGCCAGCTCCGGCAGGTCGACAGCGAGCCCCGCACCGGCGACGATCGCGTCGGCGCCGGCGGCGCAGGAGGTGCGCACGTAGTCGGCGTATTGCGACACCGCGCGCATCACGTTGACCGCGATCGCGCCGCGCCCGCCGCTCGCCTCGCGCGCGGCGCCGATCTCGCGCTCCAGCGCGGTCAGGTTCGCCTGCTCGACCGCCTGCTTGTCACGCGAGCGTCCGGTCGCCAGCATCAGGTCTGGATGCAGGCGGCGCAGATCGATGCTGGAGATGGTGCCCACGCAGTCCTCGCGCGCCACTGCCGCCGCGAGGCTGTGCGCCGACACCCCGACTCCCATGCCGCCCTGCACCAGAGGCCGCGCTTCCCGGCCGCCAAGACGCAGGATCGTCATTGCTCCTGCAACGCGCAGGCCTGCGCGCCGAACCAGGCGAGCTGCCCGCGCAGCCGCACCACCTCGCCGACGATGAGCAGCGCCGGCGGCTTCACCGCCGCGCCGGCGGCCGCCGACGGCAGCGTGGCGAGCGTGCCCTCGATCACGCGCTGCTCCGGCAGCGTCGCCTTTTCCACCAGCGCCGCCGGCAGGTCGGGGGCGAGGCCCTGCTCGATGAGACGCCTGCAGATCGTCTCGAGGCCGCCCACGCCCATGTACACGGCGATGGTCTGCTGGGGCCGCGCGATCGAGCGCCAGTCGAGCTGCAGCGAGCCGTTCATCTGGTGCCCGGTGACGAACACGCAGGACTGAGCGTAGTCGCGATGCGTGAGCGGGATGCCGGCGTAGGCCGCCGCGCCTGCCGCCGCCGTCACCCCGGGGACCACTTCGAAGGCAATGCCCTGCGCGGCAAGCGCCTCGATCTCCTCGCCGCCGCGCCCGAAGATGAATGGGTCGCCGCCCTTGAGGCGCACCACCCGCCTGCCCTCACGCGCCAGGCGCACCATCAGGTCGTTGATCTCGTGCTGGCCGAGCGCGTGCCGGTCCCGCACCTTGCCCACGTAGAGGCGCTCGGCGTCGCGCCGCACGAAATCGAGCAGCTCGCGCGCCACCAGATGGTCGTACAGCACCACGTGCGCGCGTTGCATGACGCGCAATGCGCGTAGCGTGAGCAGCTCGGGATTGCCGGGCCCCGCCCCGACCAGGCTGACGAAACCGCCGGGAGGCACCTCCTCCTCCGGCAGCCACGTCTCGAGCGCGCCCAGCAGGCTGGCCCGGCGCGCGGCGGACGCAATATCCATGGACTCCACTTTAGGGGCGCTCCGGGCTGCGGCATTGATCTAGGTTAAATCTCCGCCGCCGTCCTGCGGCACGCTAGCGCCATGCTTCGATTCCTGGCGATGCTGGCGCTCGCGGCGGTTTGCACCACGGCGCTGGCGGGCGCTCCAGCCCCCGCCCGGCGCGCGGAAATACTGCATCTGCTGCGCCAGGACTGCGGCGCCTGCCACGGCCTGACGCTGAAAGGCGGCCTCGGCCCCTCGCTCGAGCCGGCAGCGCTCGCCGCCAAGGACGCGGACCAATTGAGCTTCGTGATCCTGCAGGGGCGGCGCGGCACGCCGATGCCGCCCTGGGGCGCTTTCCTGACGCAAGCCGAAGCCCGCTGGATGGTGGAGCAGCTGAAAAAGGGACTACCCAAATGAGATTTCCGGTAATCGCAGCACTGCTACTGGGCATCGCGGCCTGCGCAACGCCGCCGCCGCGCGGCACGGGCGACCTGGGCCTGGTGATCGAGCGCGCCGCCGGGCGGGTGATGCTGATCGAAACCAGCGGCCGCTCCAGCCTCGGGCACATCGAGGGTCTGGGGGACCTGTCGCATGCCTCGGCGGTATTCTCGCGCGACGGGCGCTACGCCTACGTGTTCGGGCGCGACGGCGGCCTCACCAAGCTCGACCTGCTGCGCGCGCGCATCGAGCGCCGCGTGATCCAGGCAGGCAATTCCATCGGCGGCGCGATCTCGCAGGACGGGCGCCTGGTGGCGGTGGCCAACTACGTGCCAGGCGGCATCCGCATCTTCGACGCGCAGACGCTCGAGCCGCTGTCCGTGGTGCCCACGGGCGCCAAGGTCGTGGGCATCGCCGATGCGCCCGGCAACCGCTTCGTGTTCAGCCTGTTCGAGACGGGCGAGATCTGGATCGTGGATGCCTCCGACCCGCGCCGCCCGCAGGTGCGCAAGATCGTTGGTGTCGGCAAGCAGCCCTATGACGGCTTCATCACCCCCAACGGCCGGCACTACATCGCGGGGCTGTTCGGCGAGGACGGCCTCGCGCTCGTCGACCTGTGGGCGCCGCAGGCCGGAGCGCGCCGCATCCTCGACGGCTACGGCCGCGGCGAGGAGCCGCTGCCCGTGTACAAGATGCCGCACCTGCGCGGCTGGGCGGTCGCCGGCCGCTACATCTTCCTGCCCGCGGTCGGCCGCCACGAGGTGCTGGTGCTCGACAGCGTCACCTGGACCGAGGCGGGGCGCATCGCCGTGCACGGCCAGCCGGTATTCGCGGTGGCGCAGCCGGGCGCGCGGCGCGTGTGGGTGAACTTCGCCTTCCCGCGCAACGACGTGGTGCAGGTCATCGACGTGGCGGCGATGCGGGTGGTGAAAGAGCTGCGCCCCGGGCGCGCCGTGCTGCACATGGAATTCACGCCGCGCGGCGAGCAGGTCTGGGTCTCCTCGCGCGATGACGGCGCGGTGCTGGTGTATGACACCGCCACCTACGCCGAACTGGCGCGGCTGCCGGCGCAGAGCCCGAGCGGAATTTTCCTCACCTCGCGCGGCGCGATGACCGGATTCTGAGATGCTCGACGCCACCGGGTTCAGCCTGCTCAACGCCTGGCAGCGCGGCTTCCCGCTGCTGCCGCGGCCCTACGCCGAGATCGCGAAATCCAGCGCGCTCGACGAACACGAAGTGATCGCCAGATTCGGGCAATTGAAGTCGCAGGGACTCATCGACCGCATCGCGCCCGTGTTCCGGCCCAACACGGTGGGCGCGAGCACGCTCGCGGCCATGGCGGTGCCGGCCGAACGGCTGCACGCCGTGGCCCTGCAGGTGAGCAGCCACGCCGGCGTGAACCACAACTACGAGCGCGAAGG
>JAABQT010000136.1 GCA_011391295.1 Betaproteobacteria bacterium | reverse complement strand
CGGTCACAGTGGCGCCGTTCTTCTCCGGCATCATGCTCGATGTCACGCCACAAATCGACGAACTGAACAACATCACGCTGCACATCCATCCCTCGATCAGCGAGGTGACCGAGAGCCGCCGCGTGGTGGACCTCGGTGGCTCGATCCCGTCGATCACCCTGCCGCTGGCGAAATCCTCGGTGAACGAGTCGGATACCGTGGTGCGAGTTGCCGACAGCAACATCGTCGCCATTGGCGGCTTGATGAGCGTGGATGTGCGCGACGGCCGCAGCGGCATCCCCGGCGCGGCGGACGCCAACGTGCTGCTGCGCAATTCGGACCGGCAGGCGCGCAAACGCGAACTTGTGATCCTGCTCAAGCCGACGATCATTCACAACGACAAGAGCTGGGGCCAGGACCTGCGCGATACGCGTGAGCGGCTGGAACGCGTCATTCCGCAGCGCCCGGCGCAGGGGGCCAATTCGCAGTGAACTATCTGAGGCACTTCGGCCTGCGCGAGGCGCCGTTCGGCATCACGCCCGACACCAGCTTCTTCTACGCCTGCCGCAGCACGCAGGAGGCGCTCAACACCTTGCTCATCGCCATCTCCAACGGCGAAGGCTTCATCAAGATCACGGGAGAGGTTGGCACCGGCAAGACGCTCCTGTGTCGCAAATTCCTCGCCACGCTGGATGCGGGCTGGACCAGCGCCTACATTCCCAATCCCGACCTGGAGCCGCGTGCGCTGGTGCAACAGATCGCGGAGGAGCTGGGCGTGCGCGTCGAGCCGGGCGTCGATCAGCATCACTTGTTGAAGGGCATTACGCGCGTACTGCTCGACAGCGCGCGGCAGGGACGGCGCGTCGTGCTGTGCATGGATGAAAGCCAGGGCATGCCCCTGGAAACACTGGAGACCGTGCGGCTGCTCACCAACCTGGAAACGGAAAAGCGCAAGCTGCTGCAGGTGGTGCTGTTTGGACAACCGGAACTGGACCGCAAGCTCGCTTTGGCATCCATCCGCCAGTTGCGCCAGCGCATCACGTTCCAGTACGGCCTGCGCGGACTCGACGCCGGGGAAATCGGCGCGTATGTGGAGCACCGTCTGGCGATCGCGGGCCATGCTGGGGCGCCATTGTTCGACGCGGGCGCGCTGCGCATGCTGCATCGGTCGAGCCGAGGCGTGCCGCGGCTCGTCAATATTCTTGCCCATAAGGCGCTGCTCGTGGTGTTCGGCGAGGGCGGCCGCTGCGCCGCCAAACGCCATGTGCAGGCCGCTGCTGCGGATACGCCAGCCGCGGCGCCCGCGCGCGGCTGGTGGTGGCCGCGACTCAGAACAAGCCGCGCCGCCGATTAGGTCCCGCGATGAGCCTCATCAACAAGATGCTGCAGGAGCTCGATCGCCGGCACGCTCACGTAGCTCCACAGGGACAGAAATCTCATCCCGAGGTGCGCGCAGTCCATGCCGTGCGCAGCGGGCCTGAATGGTTCTGGCGTGTGATCGCCGGACTGATGCTGGTG
>JAABQT010000135.1 GCA_011391295.1 Betaproteobacteria bacterium | reverse complement strand
CTGGTGGCGGCGGCGTGGACGCTCTGGGTTGTTTATCAGCTGCAGCCGCGCTCGGTCGCGACCGAGCTCGCCTTCCGCGCCGCAGATGGCACCCGCCGACGCGCGCAATCTGCGCCTGCGCCTGCGCCGGCGGCGCCCGCCATCGTTGCGCGGGCGGGAATACCCCCCCCGGTGGAAGCGCCGCCAGCACCTGTCTTGGCGGCCGCCCCCGCGCCCGAGAAGCTGGCTGCACCGATCGAGATGCTCAGGCTTGCGCTGACCATCGACACACCGTTGGCACCGCGCTCAACGCGGGCCGCCAATGTCGTGCTCGCCGCGGAACCCGTAGCTCAGGCGAAATCGCCGGCTGCGCGGCAGAAGCCCGTCAGTGCGGCGCCCGTTCACGTCGAGAAGCGCGAGCGCGCAGGGCTGCCCGAAGATCGAGCGGAGGCGGCATTCCGGCGAGCTGCGCAGATGCTGGAGCGCGGGCGAGTCGCCGATGCGGAGGAGGCACTATTGTCGGCATTGGGCGCGTACCACGCGCATCAGGCGGCGCGTCAGACGTTGATCGCGCTGTACCTCGAACAGGGACGCATCGACGACGCGCGCGGGCACCTGGAAGAAGGACTCGCCGTCAACCCGGCATTTGCGCCTTTCGCCGTGGCGCTGGCGCGCATCCACGTCGATCGGCGCGGCTACGTGCGTGCGCTGGAAGTCCTCGACGGGGCGAGCGCCGCAGGTCAGGGCAGCGTGGACTATCACGCGCTGCGCGGCGCGGTCTTGCAGCGGATGGCGCGTCATAAAGAAGCCGCCGACGCCTATCGCCTGGCCTTGGGTGCCGGCCCGCAAAGCGGGGCGTCTTGGGTCGGTCTCGGGATCTCGCTCGACGCGCTGGAGCGTCGGCCGGAGGCCGCGGAGGCGTTTCGCCGCGGTGTCGCTTCTGGAACGCTAGCCGGGGAGGTCAGGGCGTACGCCGAGCAACGCGTGCGCCAACTGCAATAGTTCAGACCTCGCTGGACGCGCCTTCCCCGACCTGCTCCAGACGATACCCGTAGTTGTAGATCGGTACCACGCGAAATCCGGTTTCAGTGCGCAAATCGAGCTTCTTGCGCACCTGGCTCACATGCGTGTCCACAGTGCGCGTAATGAGATCCCCGCTGCGGCCCCATACCGATTCCTGCAGGTGGCCGCGCGAGAGCAGTCTGCCGACATTGCGGAACAACACCAGCGTCAGCTCGAACTCCTTCGGAGTGAGGTCGATGCGTTCGCCGCTGCGCCGGATCTCGCCTCGCACCACGTCGATCTCGAACGGCGGGAACGACAGGAGCTTCTCCTCTTCGCGCGGGTAGGCGCGGCGCAGCAGCGCGTGCACACGCGCCAGCAATTCCTGGCGCCGCGCCGGCTTGACCATATAGTCGTCCGCGCCGTTCTCGAGGGCGAACACGATATCCTGCTCCGAATCGCGTACCGTCACGAAGAGCACCGGCACCAGCTTGGACACGTTGCTGCGCAGCCACATGAGCACATCGGCGCCAGAGACATCGGGAACCTGCCAGTCGAGGATGAATAGATCGAAACTTTCCCGACCCGCGTGCTTCATCGCCTCGCGGCCAGTGAGGTACCCGTGTACATCGTGGCCGTCATCTGCCAGCCAGCGCTTGAGCAGCGCCAGCTGGTCCGAGTCATCTTCAAGAATGGATATCCGCAAGGGGCACGCTCCGGTTGCAATGATACTGCGAGGCCGCCGCTACCCCAAGCCGTCCTGTGGCAGAATCGCGCCACTTCCGGGACACCATGCGCATCGCCCTGTTGGGCGGCGGTACCATCGCCCGCCTCGTGCTAGAACACCTCGGCCGCGGAGATCTTCCGGGGATCGAGGCCGTCGGCTTGGCCGGGCGTAGCCCGGGCTCCGGGGGGGCGGGACTCGCGCGAGCGCACGGGGTGCCTTACGTCGTCGGCTGCCGCGAGCTGCTCGCACTCCGCCCCCAGACGATCGTCGAGGCGGCGTCGCACGAGGCAGTCCGGGCGCACCTGGTGGAAATTCTGCAGGCCGGGGTGAGCGTCATAGTGCTTTCGGCAGGCGCGATGGCGGATGACCGCCTGCGCAACGACGCGGAAGCCGCGTCGGGGCATAGGGGCGCGCGGCTCTACGTGCCTTCCGGCGGCATTGGCGGGCTCGATGCGCTCAAGGCCGCCTGCGCCGCCGGTGTTGATGGCGTGAGTATCCAGGTGGCGAAACCGCCGGCGGCCTGGAAGAACATTGCGTTTGTCGAGGCCCTGGGCATCGATTTGGACGCGCTCACCGGGGCGTACACCCTGTTCAAGGGGACGGCGCGCGAGGGCGTGCCGCACTTTCCCCAGAACGTGAATATCGCCGCAGTGCTGTCACTCGCCGGAATCGGATTCGATCGCACGCAACTCGAGGTGATTGCGGACCCCGCCCTCACGCGCAATACGCACACCATTCGCGTGGCGGGGAAAACCGGCCGATTTACGGTGGTGCTGGAGAACGTGCCGTCGCCGGACAACCCAAAGACCGCCTGGCTCGCGTGCTACAGCGCGCTGGCGGCCCTGCGATCGATGGTGTCCACCTTCCACTACGGCACCTAAGTCATTGATGTGCATGGCGGGGACATGTTGGCGTACGCGCGGTGGCGCAAGGCGGCCTTGCCGACGCAATTTCGCGCCACATTCCTTGACTAAGCAGCGGAATTCTCACATAATTTCGGGTTCCGCCGGAGGGGTGCCCGAGCGGCTAAAGGGGGCAGACTGTAAATCTGTTGGCCTTGCGCCTACGTTGGTTCGAATCCAACCCCCTCCACCAGCGACGCGGGCGGGTCCCTGGGGTTGAGGCGGAGTGAACATGGGATTCTGGATGCGTGGGCGGGGAGAACAGGCGGGTGTAGCTCAATGGTAGAGCAGAAGCCTTCCAAGCTTATGACGAGGGTTCGATTCCCTTCACCCGCTCCAGGGAGTTTTCCGCCCATGTAGCTCAGTGGTAGAGCACTCCCTTGGTAAGGGAGAGGTCATGCGTTCGATCCGCATCATGGGCACCAGGAAACCTGAATCAATCTAGCAACTGTTCGACATCGGAAGAAATCATGGCAAAAAGCAAATTTGAGCGTACCAAGCCGCACGTGAACGTGGGGACGATTGGTCACGTGGATCATGGCAAGACGACGCTGACGGCGGCGATCACGCACGTGTTGAGCAGGAAGTATGGCGGGGAGGCGAAGAATTACGATCAGATTGATGCGGCGCCCGAGGAGAAGGCGCGCGGCATCACGATCAACACGGCGCACGTGGAGTACGAGACCTCCAAGCGGCACTATGCGCACGTGGACTGTCCGGGGCACGCGGACTACATCAAGAACATGATTACCGGGGCGGCGCAGATGGATGGCGCGATTCTGGTGGTGTCGGCGGCCGATGGGCCGATGCCGCAGACGCGGGAGCATATTTTGCTGGCGCGCCAGGTGGGGGTGCCCTACATCGTGGTGTTCCTGAACAAGGCCGACATGGTGGACGACCAGGAGCTCCTGGAGCTGGTGGAGGTGGAGGTGCGCGAGCTCTTGTCGAAGTACGAGTTTCCGGGGGACAAGACCCCGATCGTGATCGGCTCGGCGTTAAAGGCGCTGGAGGGGGACAAGGGCGAGATGGGCGAGGGGGCG
>JAABQT010000134.1 GCA_011391295.1 Betaproteobacteria bacterium | reverse complement strand
CGCTGGAACGCGCTCGCCATGGTGGTGCGCGCCAATCGCGCGCACCCCGAGCTTGGCGGCCATATCGCGAGTTTTGCCTCGGCGGCAGATCTGTTCGAGGTCGGGTTCAACCATTTCTTTCGCGGCCATCAGGCGAAGCCGGGCGCCGACCTGGTGTATTTCCAGCCGCACTCGGCCCCGGGGGTGTACGCACGCGCCTTCCTGGAGGGGCGGCTCACCGACGCCCAGCTCGACAGCTACCGCCGGGAGACCGGCGGCCAGGGGCTGTCTTCCTACCCGCATCCCTGGCTGATGCCGAAGTTCTGGCAGTTCCCCACCGGCTCCATGGGTTTGGGGCCGCTGAACGCCATCTACCAGGCGCGCTTCATGCGCTATCTCGAGCAGCGCGGCGTGCTGAAAACCGAGGGCCGCAAGGTGTGGGCCTTTCCCGGCGACGGCGAAATGGACGAGCCCGAGTCGCTGGCGGGCCTGTCGATTGCCGCACGCGAGGGCCTCGACAATCTGATCTTCGTCGTCAACTGCAACCTGCAGCGCCTGGACGGGCCGGTGCGCGGCAACAGCTCGATCATCCAGGAACTGGAGGGCCTGTTCGCGGGTGCGGGCTGGAACGTCGTCAAGCTCATCTGGGGCAGCGACTGGGATCCGCTGTTCGCGCGCGACCGCGAGGGCGTGATCCTGCGACGGCTGCACGAGACCGTGGACGGGGAGTTCCAGACCTACGCCGCCACCGACGGGCGCTTCAACCGAGAGCATTTCTTCAATAAGTACCCGGAGCTGAAGGCGCTGGTGGCCGAGCTCACCGACGACGACATCGACCGCCTGAAGCGCGGCGGCCACGATCCGGTCAAGATCTACTCCGCGTACCACGCCGCGGTGCACCACCAGGGCCAGCCCACGGTGATCCTTGCCCAGACCAAGAAGGGCTACGGCATGGGCACCTGGGGCCAGGGCAAGATGGGTACCCACCAGCAGAAGAAACTCGATGACGAAGCGCTGAAGGCCTTTCGCGACCGGTTTGCGCTGCCGCTCTCGGACGAGGAGGTGACCGGCCTCAAGTTCTATCGGCCCGCCGACAATTCGCCCGAGATGCGCTACCTGCACGCGCGGCGCGAGGGCCTCGGGGGCTACCTGCCGGAGCGCCGGACGCAGGCAAAGCGGCTGCCGGTGCCTGGGCGCGCGGCGTTCGCCAAATTCCTCGAAGGCTCGGGCGGGCGCGAGCAGTCCACCACCATGCAGTACGTGCAGCTCCTTACGCAGCTCCTCAAGGATCCCGGCCTCGGGCGGTACATCGTGCCGATCGTCGCCGACGAGGCGCGCACCTTCGGCATGCAGTCGCTGTTTCGCAACGTCGCCATCTACGCGCCGCACGGCCAGCTCTACGAGCCCGAGGATCGCGAGGAGCTGCTCTACTACAAGGAGGCCGAGGACGGGCAGATCCTCGAGGAGGGCATCACCGAGGCCGGCGCGCTCGCCTCCTGGATCGCGGCGGCCACCAGCTACAGCACGCACGGCGTGCCGATGCTGCCCTTCTACATCTTCTACTCGATGTTCGGCTTCCAGCGCGTGGGCGACCTGATCTGGGCCGCCGCGGATTCGCGCTCGCGCGGCTTTCTCGTCGGCGCCACTGCGGGGCGCACGACGCTGGCGGGCGAGGGACTGCAGCACCAGGACGGCTCCAGCCACCTCGCGGCCTCCACCATCCCGAACTGCGTCGCCTACGATCCCTGCTACGGCTACGAGCTCGCGCTCATCCTGCAGGACGGCGCGCGGCGCATGCTCGAGGCGGACGAGGACGTTTTCTACTACGTCACCGTGATGAACGAAAACTACGCCCACCCGGCGATGCCGCAGGGGGCGGAGGAAGGCATCCTGAAGGGGATGCACCGCGTGCGCGCCGCGGGCAAGGGGAAGAAGAGCGTGCGCCTGCTGGGCGCCGGCGCGATTCTGCGCGAGGCGCTGGCGGCGGCCGAGGTGCTCGAGTCGGAGCACGGCGTGGCGGCGGAAGTATGGTCGGTGACGAGCTTCACCGAGCTGCGCCGCGACGGGCGTTCCGCGAGCAAGCCCTGGGTCGCGCAGTGCCTCGAGGGCGGCAAGGGCCCGGTGATCGCGGCGAGCGACTATGTCAGTGCGCTGGCCGACCTGATCCGGGAGTGGGTGCCGGGGCGCTACGTGACGCTGGGCACCGACGGCTTCGGGCGCAGCGACACGCGCGCCGCGCTGCGCGCGCACTTCGGCGTGGACCGCGACGCGATCGTGCGCGCCGCGCTCGAAGCGATCCCCTAGCGCCCGAAGAAGCGGCGCACAGTCTGCTCGGCCACGCGCTGCAGGAACGCGGCGGTGTCCTTGTCCACCTTGCCGTAGTAGTCGTAGGTGTTGCCGACCGGCGACTTGCCGTACAGGCTCGCGTACACGACGCAGGCGGCGAGGTAGGTGCCGATCAGGTCGGGGTGGCTGCCGTCGTAGGTCTTGTGCAGCACGATGCCCGGCCGCTGGCGGTACGCTTCCTCGAACGCGAGTCCCACGGGGATGACGTAGGCGCCGGCTTCGTTGCCCACCGACACGTACATGTCCTCGACCTTGCGGATCATGTCCGGGCTCGCGTTCTTGTTGGGCGTGACGTAGGCGTGGGTCATGTAGAGCGCGGTCTTCGCGCCGGCCTTGACGATGTCGGCGTTGAACTCGACGACCTTGTCGTGGAAGGACTTGCGCCGCGCCTCGGAGAGCGCAGCGCCGCTGTTGCCCTGCAGGATGACGATCTCGAACGGCTTCTTGCCCAGGCGCCCCGGCACGAGCAGGCCCTTCACGTCGTGCTCCGAGAGCGGCGCGCCGCCGATGGTCGCCGACTTGTAGTGCAGCTGCTTCTCGGTCGCGATGCCGGCGGCGTCGACCATGCGGCGCAGGTGGTTGTGCAGGCTGTCGTTGTAATAGAAGTAGCTGTTGCCGACAAACAGGATGTTGTGCGGCGTGTCGACCGGGCGCTGCTTGACCGACGGCACATCGGCCGCATGCGCGAGCGCGGCGGCGAGCAGGGCGATTCCGAATGCGAGCGAGAGACGGGTCTTCATGAGGGTTCGAACTCCATAAGTAGTGTTCCCGGCGCCACCTGCGCGCCCCTGGCAACGTGCACGGCCTTCACGCGCAGCGCGGTGGGCGCGGCGAGCGTGTGCTCCATTTTCATCGCTTCGAGGACGACGAGCGGGCTGCCCTGCGAAACGGCGTCGCCCGGTTTCGCGTGCACGGCGACCACGCGCCCGTTCATGGGCGCGGCGAGGCCGCGGCCGTCGAAGCCCGCCGCGCGCCTGGCCGGCGGGTCCATGGCGGCGTCGCGCCAGCTGAAGCTGTGGCCGTCCCGCGCGAAGTGGATCGTCGCGCCGTCCAGCGCGCACGGGGCAGAGGCAAGCTCGCGGCGCCCGGCGTTGCTCCAGCCGGCCCACTCGGCGAAGCCGGCCGCGCGGGCGCATTCCGCGGCGTAGAGGCGGCGCGCGAAGGCCTCGTCGAGCTCGGGCGGCTTCCAGCCCGCGAATCGCTCGGCGAGGAGCGCCGTCGTCGCTGCGCCCTCGGCGAACACCGGGTCGCGCAGCACCGCGGCGAGGAAGGCCTTGTTGGTGGGCAGGCCGAGCGCAAGCGTTGCGTCGAGCGCGGCGGCGAGCTGCTCGCGCGCCTCGTCGCGCGTACGGGCGTGCGCGACCAGCTTGGCGAGGAGCGAATCGTAGAACGGCGGGATCTCCATGCCGCTCTCGAGGGCGTGGTCCACGCGTATGCCGGCCGCCGGCTGCCACAGTGCGAGGCGTCCGGATTGCGGCAGGAAATCCGTGCACGGATCCTCCGCGCACAGCCGAGCCTCGATGGCGTGGCCGTCGAAGCGGATGTCTTCCTGCTTCAGAGGCAGCGGCTCCCCCGCGGCGACGCGCAGCTGCCATTCAACCAGGTCGAGCCCGGTCACCAGCTCCGTCACCGGGTGCTCCACCTGCAGGCGCGCATTCACCTCGATGAACCAGAAGCCGCCCTGGGCATCGAGCAGGAACTCGACGGTGCCCGCGCCGACGTAGCCCGCGGCGCGCGCCACGGCGATGGCGGCGGCGCCGAGCTTCGCACGCAGCTTCGCGTCCACGGCGGGCGAAGGCGATTCCTCGATCAGCTTCTGGTGGCGGCGCTGTACCGAGCAGTCGCGCTCGCCCAGGTGGATGCAGTTGCTCCGGGTATCGGCGAACACCTGCACTTCCACGTGGCGCGGCCACAGGAGCGCTTTCTCCAGCAGCACGCGACCATCGCCGAACGCGTGCTCGGCTTCCGATTTGGCCGAGGCGAGCGCCGCGTCGAGCTCCTTTGCCGAGCGCACCAGGCGCATGCCGCGCCCGCCGCCGCCGGCGAGCGCCTTGATGACGAGCGGATATTCGGGCTTGGCTTCGTAGGTCGGGAGCACCGGGACGCCCGCCTTTGCCGCAAGCTTCTTGGCGTTCGCCTTGTCGCCGAGCGCGCGCATGGCGGCGGGCGGCGGGCCGACCCAGGTGCGCCCTGCGCCGATCACCGCCTCGGCGAACGCGGGATCCTCGGCGAGAAAGCCGTAGCCGGGATGCACCGCCTCGCCCGGCGCGCGCAGGATCGACTCGATCGCGAGATAGGACTCGACGCGCACCGCCTCGTCGGCGGCGCGCAGGTGAGGCGCATCGCGGTCGGCGTCCGCGTACACGGCGATGGTGCGCAAGCCCATGCGCTTCGCCGTGCGCGCCACGCGCAGCGCGATCTCGCCGCGGTTGGCGATCAGCAGGCGCTTGAACACTCAATCCTTCTTGATGTGCTTCGAGGGCAGGATGCCCATGTACTTGCAGATGATGCCGAGCATCACCTCGTCGGCGCCGCCGCCGATCGAGCCCAGGCGCCCGTCGCGGTAGGCGCGCGACACCGGGTTGTCCCAGGTGTAGCCCATGCCGCCCCAGTACTGCAGGCACGCGTCCGACACTTCGCGGCGCAGGCGCCCCGACTTGAGTTTGGCCATCGAGGCGAGCTCGGTGACGTCCTCGCCCGCGACGTACATCTCGCAGGCGCGGTAGGTGAGGGCGCGCAGCGCCTCCACTTCGGTCTTCAGCTCCGCCAGCCGGTAATGCACGTACTGGAAGTCGAGCACCGTCTGGCCGAACATCTTGCGCTCGCGAATGTACTCGATCGTGTCGTTGATGGTGCGCGTGAGGCCCTGCACCGTGC
>JAABQT010000133.1 GCA_011391295.1 Betaproteobacteria bacterium | reverse complement strand
GATGGTGGCGCGCATCATCGAGAAAGAGCGTCCGGACGCGCTGCTGCCGACCATGGGCGGGCAGACCGCGCTCAATTGCGCCCTGGATCTCGCGCGCGAGGGCGTGCTGGAGAAGTTCGGCGTGGAGATGATCGGCGCTTCGCGCGAAGCCATCGACAAGGCCGAGGACCGGGAAAAATTCAAGCAGGCGATGACGCGCATCGGCCTCGCCTCGGCGCGCTCCTCGCTCGCCCATTCAATGGAGGAGGCGCTGCAGGTGCAGGCGAGCCTCGGCTTCCCGGCGGTGATCCGGCCTTCCTTCACGCTGGGCGGCTCGGGCGGTGGCATCGCCTACAACCGCGAGGAGTTCGTCGCCATCTGCGAGCGCGGGCTGGAGGCTTCGCCCACCAACGAGCTGCTGATCGAGGAATCGGTGATCGGCTGGAAAGAGTTCGAGATGGAGGTGGTGCGCGACCGCAAGGACAACTGCATCATCATCTGCTCGATCGAGAACGTGGACGCGATGGGCGTGCACACCGGGGACTCGATCACCGTGGCGCCGGCGCAGACGCTCACCGACAAGGAAACCCAGATCATGCGCGACGCCTCGATCGCGGTGCTGCGCGAGATCGGGGTGGACACCGGCGGCTCGAATGTGCAGTTCGCGATCAACCCGAAGGACGGGCGCATGCTCGTCATCGAGATGAACCCGCGCGTCAGCCGCTCCTCCGCGCTCGCCTCGAAGGCGACCGGTTTCCCCATTGCCAAGGTCGCGGCCAAGCTCGCCGTGGGCTATACGCTCGATGAGCTCAGGAACGAGATCACCGGCGGCGCGACGCCGGCGTCATTCGAGCCGAGCATCGACTACGTGGTCACCAAGGTGCCGCGCTTCGCGTTCGAGAAGTTCCCGCAGGCCAACGACCGCCTCACCACGCAGATGAAGTCGGTGGGCGAGGTGATGGCGATCGGGCGCACGTTCCAGGAATCCTTCCAGAAGGCGCTGCGCGGCCTGGAGGTCGGGGTGGACGGGCTCAACCAGCGCACCACGGACCGCGAGACCATCGAACAGGAGCTCGGCGAGCCGGGCCCGGACCGCATCTGGTACGTGGGAGACGCTTTCGAGAACGGCTTCACGCTCGACGAAGTGCATCGCCTCACGCACATCGATCCCTGGTTCCTCGCGCAGATCAAGGAAATCGTCGACCTGGAGATGAAGCTCGACGACCAGAAGCTGGCCGACATCGACGCAGATACATTGCGCATGCTCAAGCGCAAGGGATTCTCGGACCGGCGCCTGGCCCATCTGTTCAACACCGCGGAGACGGCGGTGCGCGAAAAGCGCCACAAGCTCGGCATCCGGCCGGTGTACAAGCGCGTGGACACCTGCGCCGCGGAGTTCGCCACCCAGACCGCCTATCTGTACTCGACCTACGAAGAGGAGTGCGAGGCCGAGCCCACCGCGCGCAGGAAGGTCATGGTGCTGGGCGGCGGGCCGAACCGCATCGGCCAGGGCATCGAGTTCGACTATTGCTGCGTGCACGCCGCGCTGGCGCTGCGCGAGGCCGGCTTCGAGACCATCATGGTCAACTGCAACCCGGAAACCGTTTCCACCGATTACGATACGTCGGACCGGCTGTATTTCGAGCCGCTGACGCTGGAAGACGTGCTCGAGATCGTGGACAAGGAGAAGCCCTGGGGCGTGATCGTGCAGTACGGCGGCCAGACGCCGCTCAAGCTGGCGCGCGACCTCGCCGCCGCGGGTGTGCCGATCATCGGCACCGGCGCCGACTCCATCGACGTCGCGGAGGACCGCGAGCGCTTCCAGAAGCTGCTGGAGAAGCTGAAACTCCGGCAGCCCCCGAATCGCACCGCGCGCTCGGTGCCCGAAGCGGTCAAGCATGCCGAGCAGATCGGCTACCCGGTGGTGGTGCGGCCAAGCTACGTGCTGGGCGGGCGCGCGATGGAGATCGTGCACCACCAGGCCGATCTCGAGCGCTATATGAAGAACGCGGTAAAAGTATCGAACGATTCCCCCGTACTGCTCGACCGGTACCTGTCGGATGCGATCGAGGTGGACGTGGATTGCGTCTCGGACGGCAAGGAAGTGCTGATCGGCGGCGTGATGGAGCACGTCGAGCAGGCGGGCGTGCATTCGGGCGATTCGGCCTGCTGCCTGCCGCCGCATTCGCTCTCGGCCGACCTGGTGCAGGAGCTGCACCGGCAGACCGAGGTCATGGCGCGCGCACTGCAGGTCTGTGGCCTGATGAACGTGCAGTTCGCCATACAGAACAATGATCAGGGCAGCACGGTGTACGTGCTGGAAGTCAACCCGCGCGCTTCGCGCACCGTTCCCTTCGTCTCCAAGGCCACCGGCCGGCCGCTCGCCAGGATCGGGGCGCTGTGCATGGCCGGGACCAGCCTCGCCGCGCAGAACGTGCGGGGCGAGGTCACGCCGCCTTACTTCTCCGTCAAGGAAGCCGTGTTCCCTTTCGCCAAGTTTCCCGGGGTCGACACCATCCTCGGGCCGGAGATGAAATCCACCGGCGAGGTGATGGGGGTCGGGGCGACATTCGGCGAGGCGTTCGTCAAGTCCCAGCTGGCGGCGGGGGTAAAGCTGCCCAAGGCGGGGCGCGCCTTCATCAGCGTGCGCGACGGCGACAAGCTCGCGGCAGTGGGCGTAGGCCGCGACCTGGCGAGCCTGGGCTTCAAGCTCCTGGGGACGCGCGGCACCGCGGCGCTCCTGGCCGAGCACGGCGTGGAGGTGGCGCCGGTCAACAAAGTGGCCGAAGGCCGCCCGCATATCGTGGACATGATCAAGAACGGCGAAGTGAGCTTCATCGTCAACACGGTGGAGGACTCCCGCACCGCGATTTCCGACTCGCGCGCCATCCGCGTGACCGCGCTGTCGCAGCGCGTAACCTATTACACGACGATCGCCGGCGCCAAGGCCGCCTGCGCCGGGATGCAGCACCTGGCGCAGCTGGAGCCCTACCGGCTGCAGGACCTGCATGCGAAACTGGGAGGAAACCCGATGACCCGCGCGAAACAATCCTCATAATGGCCAAGACACCCATGACCCTGCGCGGCGCCGAAGCCTTGCGCGCGGAGTTGCACCGTCTCAAGGCGATCGAGCGCCCCGCCACTTCCAAGCTGATCGGCGAGGCGCGGGCGCACGGCGACCTCTCCGAGAACGCCGAGTACGACGCGGCGCGCGAGCGCCAGGGCTTCATCGAAGGGCGAATCTCCGAGATCGAGGCGAAGCTCGGCAATGCCAATCTGATCGATCCCAAGCTGCTCGATGCCGATGGGCGCTGCGTGTTCGGCGCCACGGTGGACCTGGAGGAAAAGGGCGGCAAGGCGATTACCTACCAGATCGTCGGCGAGGACGAAGCCGACATCAAGGCGCACAGGATTTCGATCAGTTCGCCGATCGCACGCGCCCTGATCGGCAAGGAAGCCGGCGATGAGGTCAGCGTGCAGACCCCGGGCGGGGTGAAGAAGTACGAGATTCTCGACGTGCGGTACGAATAAGTGAGCCGCGCCCAGGCGGCTTTGGAGCGGGCAGGCTACCTCCTTCGGGATCCGGAATGCCTGGCTTTGTCCTCCGCAAAGGCGCTCAGGGCGGTTTGACGTTCTTTGTCATCCAGAAACGTCGTGTCACGCAGCCGGCTCTCGATGATCGGAGCCGCAAGCAGGCCGGCCGAGAGGCCGGCTTGAATCCATTCCCGATCGCGCGGCTCCCCCCGGGCATATTTGGATATCGCGGCATCGTTGGGGTCAAGAAAGAAAGCTGTGAGACCGTTCTTGAGTGGAACGCGTATCAGCCGAAACTCCCACTGGGACGGAAGCGTCGGCAAATTTGGCGAAACCGGGTCGAGGTAGTAGCCGTGGGCGGCTTCGAATGCGCTGCCTTCGCCGAGCGCGTTCCGCAGCTCGAAAACGCGTTCCGGGTCTTGCCGGGTAAAGCAATCCACGTCGATCGACATCAGCATTCGGGCGGGGACCTGCCCGCCTTGCGCGACGCCGAGCGCCGAAAGGCTTCCGACCACGACGAACTCGGTAAGACCGCTGAGCTTCCTTGCTTCCTCGAACAGTATTTCGAGCTTGCCTAGGTCCATGTCCAAGACCAAGGGGAGTTCTGGAAGAGAGCGTCCTCCCACTCGCCTAGGCAAGCCATTTGTTCTGCGAGTTGACCCGGCGGGAGCGCCAGCATTTCAGACCAACGCTTGATATACAGAGGGCTGCAGGCCTTGTTTCTGCGCCAAAGCTCGACCCTATTCCTGGCTTTGGCGATCAGACTCCGCGCGCCCGCCGGGTTGCTCGCGAGACCCACGGCCAGCCGCAAGTGCCTGCTTCGCTGCCGATCGAGCGTTGCCTGCTGTTCCATCCGGGCGCGTCGCCGGTCTTCCAGGGCCGAACCGGCGGCCAGTTGCGGCGTGAGCTCGAGCGCGTGAAGGATTCGATCCAGCACGTCCGTTTGCACCGGGCGAGGCTTGCCTTGCTCGAGCTTGGAAAGAATGGTGCGCGAAACCCTGGCGGCCCGGGCAAGCTCGGCTTGCTTCATGCCCTTGGCCATGCGCCCCTTCTTGATCAGATTGCCGAATTCCACCGCGAGCATGGATGTACTCTTAAGTAGATTCGGTTCACTATAGTGAACCAATGGGAAATAGTCAACCTGCGCGCGTATGCCGGGTTTCGGCGCATCGTCCAGCCCAACCGGGAGTCGATCAGCGCGGTAAGCAGGTCGAAAAGCACGGCGTCGTAGCGCTTCATGCACGGGGCCGCCTGCGCTGCGGGCGTTGTGACCCCGCGGGCCTCCGGGGGCGCGAAGGCTTGCGGATTTCCTTTCGCTCGGGCCAGCCCGACGTGGCGCGCCGGGGGAGGCGGGGCCTGGGTCCCGCCGGCGCTTCCGGTTTGGGTTTCTGGCGGTAAATAATCAACATCTTGCCGATATGCTGCACTGCTTGCGCGTTGGTGCGCTCGCAGATGCTGGCCAGCGCCACCTCGCGCTCGTCGTGATTGAGCGGGGCGGCGCGGATCTTGATCAACTCGTGCGCCGTCAGCGCCCGGTCGATCTCCGCGATGACGCCCTCGGTGAGGCCTTTTCCGCCCAGTTGCAGGAGCGGATGCAGGCCGTGCGCGCGAACGCGCAGCAGTTTGCGCTCCGTGGAACTCAGTTCGGTCATGGGCGAAGTATAAGCACAGCCTACAATTTGCCTTGATGGCCA
>JAABQT010000132.1 GCA_011391295.1 Betaproteobacteria bacterium | reverse complement strand
GGGGAGATGTACGGCTTGCGCGGGCAGTACGAATGGGCCAATTTCCCGTACAAGGCGATCTCGGCAGGGTTCCTCTATTTCTTCGCATTGGCGCTGACCCGGCTGCTTGGCAAGGGAGTATCCATGGATCTATCCACGGCAGGCTAGGGCGGTAGCGATGTATGCTACCGATTCCGCCCACAGGACATCCCCATGAGCGCATCGATCCAGGTCTTCTGGCAGCCGCACTGAACCAGCTGCCTCCGGCTCAAGGAGTATCTCTCGGTCCGTGGGATCGGGTTCCAGTCGGTCAACGTCCTCGAAGACGCCGAGGGCATGGCGGCGTTGCGCGCGCTCGGCGCGCGCTCGGTGCCGGTGGTGGCGCGCGACGGGCGCTTCGTCTACGCGCAGGTGATTGCGGAAGTCATCGCCTTCCTCGGCCTGGACGAAGCGGGCGGGCCGGTGCTCGCGCCGGCGGCGCTCGCCGCACGCGCGGATGTCGTGCTCGGCACCGCGGCGCGGCTGGTGCGCCAGTTGCCGGATGCGGCGCTCGGCAACGTCCTGCCGAACCGGCCGCGCTCCTGGCGCGTGCTCGCGCACCACGTGTTCCAGATCCCCGTTGCGTTCCTCGAGATGGAGGAACAGGGCACGCGGCTCGAGTATGAGGTCATGACCGCGACGCCTCCTGATGACATGCTGACGGGCGCGTCGATCGCCGCCTTCGGCGAGGCGGTGCGCGCACGCTTTGCGGGCTGGTGGACGCGCAGGGCCGGCGCGGACTTCACGCAGTCCGTCCAGACCTACTTCGGCGGCACCAGCCGGCACGAGATGCTCGAGCGCACCGTGTGGCACTCAGCGCAGCACGTGCGGCAGCTTGCCACGCTGCTCGAGTCGATCGGCATCGCGCCGGATCGGCCGCTCGGCGCTGCGGAGATCCGCGACCTGCCGCTTACGGACAAGATCTGGGACGAGGGCTGAGGCGGCAGCTAGAGATGTGAATTGGCGAGCGCCGAGCGCTGCCAAAGCGCGCTGCGCCAGCGCAAGCCGATGGCGCTCGTCGCGGCCAGGCCGAGGCCGCCGTAGATCAGCGTCGACGCGGCATAGCCAAGGTGCGCAATGACCGGCCCGGCCGCGAGCAGCCCCAGCGGCAGTCCCCAGATGGCGAGGATGCGAAGTCCCATTACACGGCCGCGCATCTCCTCGCTCGAGGCGCGCAGCATGACCGCGGCGAGCGGCGTCATGCAAAAGCTCTGCACGAATCCCGAAACGAACAGCAGCGCGAGCCCCACCCCGAGGGAGCGGGTCTGCCCGAACAGCAGCAGCGCCACGAACCAGATCGCGGCGCTGCCGAGCATGACGCGTCCGGCCCGCAGCGGCAGGCGGCCGGCCCCCACCAGCAGCGAGCCGGCAAGCGCGCCCGATGCGAAGGCCGCGGCGAGGTAACCCAGTCCCGACTGGCCGATGTCGAAGACATCTTTTGCCGCATACGGCAGCAGGCCGAGGAAGAAGGGAAACGCGAGCAGGTTGACCAGGAAAGCAATGCTGAACGCGCCCAGCAGATCGGGTTTGTTCCAGACGTAGCGCACCGCCTGCATCAGGCCGGCGAACAACTTCACCGCCGCGGCATCCGCGGTGCCCTCCGGCGCGCGGGGACGCAGGCCCGCGACGCCCAGCGAAAGCAGGAACGCGGTGACGTACATCGCGGTGACCACCACGTAGGCCGGGCCCATGCCGATGAGCGCCACGCCGCCCGTGCCAGCGATCGCGCCCGCGACCCTTGCCGTGTCGGAGGTGGTGCGCGCGATGCCCAGCGCTCCCATCAGCATCTCGGGGCGCATGGTCTGTCCGACCAGGACCATGCGCATCGCCACGTCGGAGGGCCGCATCAGGCCGGCGAGCGCCGCGATCGCGAACACATGCCAGGGCGCCAGCGTGTCGGTCAGGATCAGCACCATCAGTACCGCCGCCTGCAGCGCGTAGGCGCCCCGCGTGGCGCACAGCAGGGTACGCAGGCCGATGCGGTCTCCCGCGATGCCGAAGAACGGCGAAAAGACAGACCCCAGCCACGCCAGCGCGCCGAAGATCACCAGCTGCTGCACCGAGCCCGTGGCGGTGAGCACGTACCAGCCGAGGATCAGCGCCTCCATCTCGAAGGCCCAGGACGTGGCAAGATCCGCCGGCCACTGGAAACGGAAGCTGCGGACGCGAAAGGGCGCGAGCGCGGACGCGCGGGCGGCCGCCATGGCCTTTGCTTACTTCAGGAACGAATTGGGCTTGAGGAAGAACCCCAGGATCAGGCAACCGTCGGGCGAGAAGGCCTCGTGGCGGTTGCCCTCCGGGCGCCAGATGAAGTCGCCGGGCCCGGCCATGCCTTCTTCGTCGCCGAACGTGCCCTCGAGCACGTAGGTCTGCTCGAGCGCGCGGTGCACGTGATCGGGCACCACGCCTGCGGCCGGGATGCGAAACAACCCGGTGAACACGCCGGTCGATGGGTCCTCATACAGCACCTTGACCTCGACACCCGGCGCCTGGCTCATCTTCGTCCAGGGCACCTCGGCGCCGCGGATGTAGCGCGAGGCGAGTTCCGGGGGATTGCGGGGTTCGGCTTTGGGCTTGGCGGCGGACATCGCGGGCTCCTTGTGCGCGCTTCGAGTGTAGTCTCATTGTGCCGCAGCTACGGGCCCGCGGCCCGCGGCAAGCGAGTTGCAGCGGCAACGGCATCGTCAGGCGACTTTTTTCGCGCGCCCGCCCTCGCTCAGCAGCCCCGCCGCAACGAGCGCCTGGCGGATGCGCGCGATTTCCGCGGCCGGCAGCTTCACGAGCGGCGGGCGCACCACCGCGCGCGGCAGCTTGCCCAGCAGCACCAGCGCTTCCTTCATGCGGTTGTGCATGTCGACCCAGGGCTCGGTGTAGAACACCTCGACCGTCGGCCAGATGCGATCGTTCAGGCGCTGCGCCGTGGCGAGGTCGTGCGCCTGCACCGCGCGCCAGAGCTGCGCCTGCAGGTCGGCGATCACCGAGCCGCTGCCCGAAAGCAGGCCGTTGCAGCCCAGCACCAGCGAACTCATCAGCCAGGCGCTGTGCGTGGTGAGCACGCTCACCGGCGGCGTGCGCGACTGCAGCGCGCGGATCTGGCGCTCGTGCAGCTGCGGGTTCGCGCTCCAGTCCTTGATCGCGCGCACCGTGGGCACCGCGTCGAGGATCTTCGACAGCGTCGGCAGCGGATAGCCCTGCCCGCCCGAGAGCGGGTACTGGAAGATGATCAAGGGCAGATCGCTCGCGCCCGCGATGCGCCGGAAATGCTCGATTGCCATCTCCGGGCGCTGGCCGAAGGCGAAGATGCCCGAGGGAAACACCAGCAGCGCGGAGGCCCCGCCTTCCTGCGCCATGCGCGCGATGCGCGCCGCCTCGAGGCTGCCCTCGGCATAGATGCCGTTCACGATCGGCACGCGCTTGCCGATCTCGTCCTGGGTGATGTCGAGCACGCGCCGCTGCTCGTCGAAGGTGCACGAGGCAACCTCGGAGGCATGCGCATTGACCGTGATCGCCGAGACGCCCTCGACCGAGCCCACGTCCCTCAGGTGCGCGCGGTACGAGCCCTCGTCGATCGACAGGTCCTCGTTGAACGGCAGCAGGACCGCGGGGATGACGCCATGGGGGAGGTAGTCGCGATGTCCTGGCATGGGCCGCTCCTTCGAATGCGTGACCGGCCAAGTGTACCGCCGCGGCGATTGCCCGGCGCAGCCGCGTGCCCCATGATTCGCGCACCAGCATGCAATCCACGGATCAATTCGACGCCATCGTGCTCGGGGCGGGCGCGGGCGGGCTCGCCGCCGCCTGCGTCGCCGCGGCCGAAGGGCTGAATACGCTGCTGGTGGAGAAATCGCTGCAGGTGGGCGGCACCACGGCGGTGTCCGGCGGCATGGTGTGGCTCCCCGCCAACCCGAAGATGGCCGCCGCCGGCATCGAGGACAGCGTCGAGAACGCGCGCCGCTACCTCGAGCGCGCGGCGCCGCCGACGCGCGACATTGCCGCGCGCGAAGCCTTCCTCGCGCGCGGCAACGAGGCGCTCGAATACCTGGAGGTGCGCACCGCGCTGCGGCTGCGCCCGGTGCTGAACTACCCCGACTACTTCCCCGGGCTGCCCGGCGCCACGCTTGGCGGTCGCGTGCTCGAGCCGGTGGAGTTCGACGCGCGCGCGCTCGGCCGGGACTTCGCACTCGTGCGCTGGCCGCTCGCCGAGTTCATGCTGTTCGAGGGCATGATGGTGGGGCGCCCGGACTTGCCGCATTTTCGCGCCGCGCTTTCCTCGCCGCGCTCGGCGGCGCGCGTGCTGCGCCTGGTGGCCGGCTATGCCTGGCAGCGGCTCACGGCCCCGCGCGGCACGCGCCTGGTGCTCGGCAACGCACTGGTCGCGCACCTGCTCAAATCTGCGCTCGAGCTGAAGGTGTCGCTGCGGCTCGGCGCGCAGGTCACGCGCCTGGTGATGCGCGAAGGCGCGGTGGCAGGCGTGGAGATCGAATCGGGCGGACGGCGCGAGACGATCCTGGCGCGCGCGGGGGTGGTGCTCGCCACCGGCGGCTTCTCGCACCACCCCGGGCTGCGCGCGCAGCTATTGCCGGCAGAAGTATCGCCGAACTCGCCCGTGTGCGCGACGAGCACCGGCGACGGCATCCGGTTCGGCATTGCCGCGGGAGGATCGGTCGGCACGCACAACACGCAAAACGCCTTCTGGGCGCCGGTGTCGCAGTTCCAGCGCGCCGACGGCAGCACGGGCGTGTTCTCGCACACGGTGACCGAGCGCGGCAAGCCCGGCATCATCGCCGTGACGCGCGACGGCGAGCGCTTCACCAGCGAAGCGGTGTCGTATCACGCGTTCGTGCTGGCGATGTTCCGCGCCAGCCGCGAGGGCGCGGCGCTGCCCGCGTTCCTGCTGTGCGACCGCCAGAGCCTGTGGCAGTACGGACTCGGCGCGGCGCGGCCATTTACGCTCGCGCGCGCCAGGCACCTGGCGAGCGGCTATCTCACGCGCGCATCGACCCTCGCCGGCCTCGCCTCGCACCTGGACATCGATGCCGCGCGGCTCGAGCGCACCGTCGCCACCTACAACGAGGACGCGCGCCGCGGCGTCGACTCGAAGTTCGGCCTCGGCGGCGATGCCTACCAGCGCTTCCTCGGTGATGCCCGCAATCTGCCCAATCCCTGCATGCGGCCGATTGAAGCGGCGCCCTTTTACGCCCTGCGCATCGTCCCGAGCGATCTCGGCACCGTGGCGGGCC
>JAABQT010000131.1 GCA_011391295.1 Betaproteobacteria bacterium | reverse complement strand
GACCAGGTGACGAGCACCTTCGAGGCCACGCCGACGCGGCTCGCCGAGAGAATCGTCGAGGAGGCGCAGTACGGATAGCAGTCCAGACCGATCCTCTGCTCGCGCATGCGCGCTTCGATCAGGGGCAGCGTCTGGGCGGAGCGGCCGTGGTTGGGCGTGCCGACCACCTTGTGGTGCGAGATCACCACCGGGACGCCGAGCTCGCGCCCGATGCGGAAGGTTTCTTCCAGCGAATCGAGCACCCGGTCCGCCTCGTCGCGCATGTGCGTGCAGTACAGGCCGTTCCTCTGCGCGAGCGGGCGGCACACCTCGATCACTTCCTCGGTGGGCGCGGCGGCAGCCGGCTCGTAGTACAGGCCGGTGGAGATGCCGATCGCGCCCGCGGCGAGCGCCTCGTCCGCGAGCTCGCGCATGCGCCGGATCTGCGTGTCGCTCGCCGGCCGCTCGAGGTTGTCCATCGTCTGCACGCGCAGCGACGTGTGCCCCACGAGCAGCGCGCAATTGGTCGCCGCCGGATGCGCGCGCAGTTCCTCCACGTAGGCGGCGAACGTGGGGAAGCGGAACCAGCCGCCGTCGGCGTCGAGCAGGTCGAGCGGGGGCGTCACGGGCTTGCCCATGCCGTTGGGGGCGGGCGCGAGCGACACGCCGCAGTTACCCGCCACCACCGTCGTCACGCCCTGGCTCACCTTGGGGGCCATCTCCGGGGCGCAGAGCAGCAGCCGGTCGTCGTGCGTGTGCGCGTCGATGAATCCCGGCGCGACGATCTTGCCCGAGGCGTCGATCTCGGTGTCCGCGCGCGCCTGGTCGAGCCTGCCGATCGCGGCGATGCGCCCGTCCTGCACCGCAACGTCGGCCTGGGTGCGCGGCGCGCGCGTGCCGTCGATCAGGGTGCCGTTGCGGACGACAAGCGAGTAGTGCCCGGGCGACGGACCGTTTCGCACGCGCGCTGCGGGCTAGAGCTTTTTCAGCACGACCGCCGCGCGCACTGCGTCCTCGGCCGAGTCGAGCGCGAGAAAGCCCTTGAAACCGCGGCCGACCGCGGTCGCCGAGAGCGCGCGGAAGTTGATGCCCGCGTGCGCCAGCGCTCGCGCGATCGCCGCCGTCGTGCCGGCCTTGTCCCCGCCTTCGATGCGCAGCATGTGCATGTCCACCGCCACGCCGAGGCCGGCGGCCTGCGCGGCCGCGACCACCTTCTTGCCTTTAACCGGCAGGACGAACAGCAGTCCCTTGCCCGGCATCTCGGCCGCGCGGCGCGCGAACGCGAATTCAAGATTGGCGCCCGCCTGCGCCACGGGATCGAGCACCGCCGCCGCGCCCCCGGGCCGGTCGTCGATCGTCGCCTTCCACATCTCTGCACGTGTGATCTTGAGTTTCATGGTTCACCTCCTCCTTTGTGCCCGGATCAGTATAGGCGCGGCCCATACTGGTTTGGCAAGGAGCAGCCTGCGGGACGAAGAGGCCTGTCGACCCGGGAGGCGGGCGCGGCCCTTGTTCGTCACGCGGGGATGTGTCACCGTCCCCGGTGTTCGCATCCGTGGGGGCGCACTGGCGGCATGCTGCGGGATACCTCTTCCTCGACCCACCTGGCGCAGGCCCAGCCGCGCGAGGTCTTCGCCGCGATCGCTTCGGCGCTCGATGCGCGCGTCGTCGGCCAGCGGGCGCTGACCGAGCGGCTGCTGATCGCGCTGCTGTGCGACGGGCACGTGCTGGTCGAAGGCGTGCCGGGGCTCGCCAAGACCCGGGCGGTGAAAACGCTGGCCGAGTTGCTCGAAGCGGACTTCCACCGCATCCAGTTCACCCCTGACCTGCTGCCGGCCGACCTCACCGGCACCGAGGTGTACCGCGCCGAGACCGGCACGTTCGAGTTCCGGCCCGGCCCGGTGTTCAGGAGCCTGGTGCTCGCCGACGAGATCAACCGCGCGCCCGCCAAGGTGCAATCGGCGCTGCTGGAAGCGATGGAAGAGCGCCAGGTGAGCGTCGGCCGCGCCAGCTTCCCGCTGCCCGAGCTGTTCATGGTGATGGCGACGCAGAACCCGATCGAGCAGGACGGCACCTATCCGCTGCCCGAGGCGCAGCTCGACCGCTTCCTGCTGCACGTCCAGGTCGGCTATCCCGCGCCCGAGGCCGAGCACGAAATCCTGCGGCTCGCGCGCGACGAAGCGCTGCACGCGTCTTCGGACACGGGCCCGGGGCAGCGCGCCCCGACAGCGGCGATCGCTTCTTCGGCGCAGGTGTTCGCCGCGCGGCGCGAGGCACTCGCGCTGCACATGGCCCCCGCGCTCGAGCAGTACATCGTCGAGCTGGTGCTGGCGACGCGAAATGCCGGCGCCTACGACCCGGAACTCGCGCCGCTCCTGCGCCTCGGCGCGAGCCCGCGCGCCACCATCGGCCTGGACCGCGCGGCGCGCGCCCACGCCTGGCTCGCCGGCCGCGGCTACGTCTCGCCCGAGGACATCCAGGCGATCGCGCCGGACGTGCTGCGCCACCGCCTGATCCTGAGTTACCAGGCGCGCGCCGACGGCGTCGGCGCCGACGAGATCGTCGCACGCCTGCTCGCGCGGGTGCCGGTACCGTGATTGGCACCGGCGCCGGGCTGCCGCGCCACGTGCCGCGCGGTGTGCGCCCGGAACTGGACGCGCTCCTCAGCCTGCGGCGCTACGGCGCCGAGATGCGCCGGCTGCTCGCTCTCGAGGCCGAGCGGCGCGAAGGGCCGCGCGCGAGCGCGGTGCGCAGCCAGGGCATGGACTACGCCGAGTCGCGGCCCTATTCGCCGGGCGACGACGTGCGGCGCATCGACTGGCGCGTCACCGCGCGCACCGGGCGCGCGCACACCAAGCTGTTCCAGCACGAGCGCGGCCACGACCTGTACTGCATCGTCGACCAGCGCGCGCCGATGCGCTTCGGCACGCGCGCCGCGTTCAAGTCGGTGGTCGCCGCGCAGCTCGCCGCGCTCGCCGGCTGGGCGGCGGCCGAGGGCGGCAATCGCTTCGGCGCGCTCATCGCCGGTGCGCAGGACGCGAGCATCCGCGTCGGCGCGGCCGAGGGCGCGGCGCCGGCGCTGTGCGCGGCGCTTGCCGCGCAGGCGGACGACGACGCGGCGCCCTCGGCACAGGGTTCACTCACCACGCTGGCCGCACGCGCCGCCAGCGAAGCCGGCATCGGCACGCGCTTTGTCGTCGTGTCCGACTTCGCCGATGCCGACGAGGCGCTCGCGAGCGCGGTGCAGAGGCTGCGCACGCGCGGCAACGTGATCCTGGTGTGGGTGTTCGACGCCCTGGAAGTACGCCTGCCGCCGCCGGCGCGCTACCCGCTCACCGATGGCCGTGAGCACCTGATGCTCGACACCGCGCCGGCCGGCGTGCGCGCGGCGCACGCGCGCGACATTGCGGCGCGGCGCGGGCGGCTGGCGCGCTTTGCCGCGCAGGCCGGCACGCGCTGCCATGCCGTGCGCACCGGCGACGAGCTGTTCACCGCGCTCGAGCGGCCGTTCGAAGAGCGGTTACTCGCATGATTCCGGAACTCGAGCTCCTGGTGCGGCTGCGCGACGTGCATCCGCCGCCCGCGCCGCAGTGGTGGCCGCCCGCGCCGGGCTGGTGGATCGCGCTCCTGCTCGCCGTGCTGCTGGCCGTGATCGCGTTTCGCTACGGTCCGCCGAGGTGGCGCCGCTGGCGCCTGCGGCGGCGCCTGATGGCGGAGCTGGCGGCGAGCGCAACCGTCGCGGAGGTCTCGCAGCTCCTGCGCCTCGCGGCGCTGGCGCGCTTTCCGCATGGCAAGAGCGCCGGGCTGCACGGCGCCGACTGGGTCGCGTTCCTCGAGGCTTGCGACCGAACGGCGGGGCGCTTCGCGGCGTTGCGCGAAGCGCTCACCGAAATGCCCTACCGCGCACCCTGCGCGACCGCGGAAGTCGCCCGGCTGCGCGCCGCGGCGCTCGGCTGGCTGCGCGCGGTGCTCTGATGCTGCAGTTCGCCTGGCCCCTCGTCGCGCTCGCCCTCCTCCTGCCCTGGCTGGTGGCGCGCTTCGCGCCGCCCGCGGCGCCGGTGGCCACGCCGCTGCGCGTGCCGTTCCTGCGCGCAGCCCAAGAGTGGTCGCAGGCCGGCGCGGGCGTGCAGCCGCGCTTGCGGCTCTGGCTCGCGCTCGCTGCATGGGCCGCGCTGGTCGGTGCGGCGTGCCGGCCGCAGTGGATCGGGGAACCGGTCGGCGTGCCGGCGAGCGGGCGCAGCATGCTGCTGGTGCTCGACGTGTCGGCGAGCATGCGCAGCGCTGTCCTCGGCGGCGAACTGGGGCTCGATGTGCTGCGCCGCACGGCGCGCGAGTTCGTCGCCGGCCGCGCGGGTGACCGCATCGGCCTGATCGTCTTCGGCTCGAAGGCCTACGTGCAGGCGCCGCTCACCTTCGATCTCAACGCGGTGGCCAGCATGGTGGATGAGGCGTTCATCGGCCTCGCCGGCGAGGGCACCGCGCTCGGCGACGCCATCGTGCTCGGCGTCGCGCGGCTGCGCGTGATGCAGCGCGACGAGCGCGTGATGATCCTGATCACCGACGGCTCGAGCACCGACGGCGCGGTGACGGTGCCCGACGCCGCACGCCTCGCGCGCCGCCACGGTATGCGCGTCTACGCCATCGGTATCGGCGGCGCGGCGACGGGCGGCGCGCCGCGCGCGGGCGAAGGGCTGGACGAGCCCGCGCTGCAGCACGTCGCCGCGGAGACGGGGGGGCGCTACTTTCGCGCCGGCGATCACGGCGCGCTGGCGCGCATCTACGAAGCGCTCGAGCGCGCAGAGCCGACGGCGCGCGACGAGCAGCACTACCGTCCGCGCGCCGAGCTCTACGCCTGGCCGCTCAGCCTCGCCTTCGCGCTCGCGCTGGCGACGCTGCCGGCCGGTCCGCGCGCGCCACGCTCGGGGCGCCTCGCGGGGTCCCGCCGATGATCGAAGCGCTCGAATGGCTGCGCCCGGGCTGGCTGTTCGCGCTCCCGGCCGGGCTCGCGCTGCTGTGGGCGTGGTGGCGCGCGCGGGCGGGCGCAGGGCCGTGGCGCCAGCTCGTCGACCCGGCGTTGCTCGCGCACCTTCTCGGCCGCGCGCCGGCCTCCAGCGCGCGGCTCGCGCTCGGCACGGCGGCAGCGGTGCTGGTCCTGGCATGCGTCGCGCTCGCCGGACCGACCTGGCGCGCGCAACCATCCCCGCTGTACCGCGACCTGAGCGCGCGCATCGTGGTGCTCGACCTCTCGCCGTCGATGGACGCAGTCGACGTGGTCCCGAGCCGCCTGGAGCGCGCGCGCGCGGCGATCGTCACCATCCTGCGCGAAGCCACGGACGCGC
>JAABQT010000013.1 GCA_011391295.1 Betaproteobacteria bacterium | reverse complement strand
CGAGCAATTCGAGCAGGTCGGATTTCAGGCGCAGCAGGATCGGCTGCGTTTCGGGGTCGCCGAGGCGGCAATTGAATTCCAGCGTCTTCGGGTTGCCCGCCGCGTCGATCATCAGCCCGGCGTAGAGAAAACCCGTGTACGGCGTGCCCTCGCGCGCCATCCCCGCGATCGCGGGCTGGATGATCTCGCGCATCACGCGCGAGTGCACCTTGGGGGTCACCACGGGCGCCGGCGAGTAGGCGCCCATGCCGCCGGTATTGGGCCCCCGGTCGCCGTCGCTCAGCCGCTTGTGGTCCTGGCTGGTGGCGAGCGCCAGCGCATGCGCGCCGTCGGCGATGACGATGAAGCTCGCTTCCTCGCCCTGCAGGCATTCCTCCACCACCACGCGCGCGCCGGCGGCGCCGAGCCGCTGGTCGCCCATCATCATGTCGATCGCGGCCTGCGCCTCCTCGACGCTGGCAGCGACCACCACGCCCTTGCCGGCGGCGAGCCCGTCGGCCTTCACCACGATCGGCGCGCCTTGCGTCGCCACGTAGGCCCGTGCCTGCGCCGCGTCCTCGAACGTGGCGTGGCGCGCGGTCGGAATTGCGTGCCGGACCATGAAGCGCTTGGCGAAATCCTTCGAGCTCTCGAGCTGCGCCGCGGCGCGAGTCGGGCCGAAGATGCGCAGCCCCGCAGCGCGAAACTCATCCACCACGCCCGCGGCCAGCGGCGCCTCGGGCCCGACCACCGTGAGGTGGATCTGCTCCTTCCCGGCGAAGGCGATGAGCTCGGGAATCGCCGTGAGCGCGACGTTCTCCACGCCTGGCTCGCGCGCGGTGCCGCCGTTGCCGGGGGCGACGAAGACCTTCTGTACGCGCGCGCCTTGCGCGAGCTTCCATGCCAGGGCGTGCTCGCGGCCTCCCGCCCCGATGACGAGCAGCTTCATCAGTGCCTGAAGTGGCGCACGCCCGTGAACACCATCGCCACGCCGCGCTCGTCGGCCGCCGCGATCACTTCCTCGTCGCGCATGCTGCCGCCAGGCTGGATCACGGCCGCCGCGCCCGCCTTGACCACCACGTCCAGCCCGTCGCGGAACGGGAAGAACGCGTCCGAGGCCACCACCGAGCCCTTGAGCGTCAGGCCGGCGGCCTTGGCCTTGAGCGCGGCGATGCGTGCGCTGTCCACGCGGCTCATCTGGCCGGCGCCCACGCCCACGGTCATGCCGCCGCGACAAAAGACGATGGCATTCGACTTGGTGAATTTCGCAATGCGCCAGGCGAACAGCAGGTCGGAGAGCTGCGCCCTGGAGGGTCTTTTGCGGGTCACCGTCTTCAGCTCCCCGGCCTGCAGCACGTGCGTGTCGCTCGATTGCACGAGCAGGCCGCCGCCGACGCGCTTGTGGTCGTGCGCGTTCGCCTCGTGCGCGAGCGCCACCTCGAGCACGCGCAGGTTGGACTTTTTCGCGAATGCGGCGCGTGCGCCGGCATCGGCACGCGGCGCGATGATCACCTCCGCGAACTGCCTGCCGATCGCCGCCGCCGCCGCCCCATCGAGCGCGCGGTTGAAGGCGAGGATGCCGCCGAAGGCGGAGGTCGGATCGGTCCGGAATGCCTTGCGGTAGGCGGCAAGGGCAGTCCGCGCCACCGCGGCGCCGCAGGGATTGGCATGCTTGACGATCACGCAGGCCGGCTCGGCAAAACTTTTCACGCACTCCCAGGCGGTGTCCGCGTCGGCCACGTTGTTGTAGGACAGCGCCTTGCCCTGGAGCTGGCGGTAGCCCGCGATACCGCCCGCCACCGGGCGCAGGTCGCGGTAGAAGGCCGCCGACTGGTGCGGATTTTCGCCGTAGCGCATGTCCTGCAGCTTCACGAACTGCAGATTGAGCACGCCGGGATAGGGGCTGCGCCGCCCCTCGGCGTCCAGGGAGGTGAGATAGCCGGCGATGGCGCCGTCATAGGCAGCGGTGTGCGCGAAGGCCTTCTGCGCCAACTCGAAGCGCGTGGCGGCGCTGACCGCGCCCTGGGCGCGCAACTCCCCGAGCACCCGCGCGTAGTCCGCGGGATCCACCACCACGGCGACGTCACGGTGGTTCTTCGCAGCCGAGCGCAGCAGCGCCGGGCCGCCGATGTCGATGTTCTCGATCGCGTCCTCCAGCCGGCAGTCGGGATCCGCCACCGTGGCCTGGAACGGATACAGGTTGACGACCACCAGGTCGATCAGCTCGATGCCGGCCTGTTCGAGCGCCGCCAGGTGCGCGCGCGAATCGCGCCGCGCCAGAATGCCGCCGTGGATCTTCGGGTGCAGGGTCTTCACGCGCCCGTCGAGCATCTCGGGAAAGCCGGTGTGCGCCGAAACCTCGGTGACCGCGATGCCTTCCTTCTCCAGCAGCTTCGCGGTGCCGCCGGTGGACAGGATCTGCACGCCGAGCGCGGCGAGTGCGCGGGCGAACCCGGCGATGCCGGACTTGTCGGAGACGCTCAGCAGCGCTCGCTTGGGCGAGCTCACCCTTTGATCCGCAACTGCTGCATCTTCTTGCGCAGCGTGTTGCGGTCGATGCCGAGCATGGTGGCGGCGCGCGTCAGGTTGCCCTCGGCGCGGCCCAGCACCATCTCGATCATCGGCCGCTCGATGTTCTTCAGCACCATGTCGTAGATCGCCGTCGGGTGCTCGCCGTCCATGTCCCTGAAGTAGCGCTCCAGCGCGCGCTTGACCGCGTCGGACAACTCGTTGCCCCGGCTCATGCGGCCAGCCTGCCGAAATAATCGTTCACGGCGTCGCGCTGGCGCGCCGCCGCCTCGATGCGCACCACGCTCTGGCGAAAGCCCTCGCCGCCGGGCAGCGCGCGCGTGTACCAGCCCAGGTGCTTGCGCGCCACGCGCAATCCCTGCTCCTCCCCGTACAGCGCGTACAGGCCTTCGAGGTGCTCGCGCACCACGGCCTCGATCTGCGCCGGCGCGGGCGGCGGCAGTTCGGTGCCGGTGGCGAGGAAATGCTCGATTTCGCGGAAGATCCACGGTCGCCCGAAAGCCGCGCGGCCGATCATCAAGCCGTCGGCGCCGGTGCGCTCGAGCACCGCGCGCGCCTCCTGCGGGGTCTCGAGGTCGCCGTTGGCGATCACCGGGATGCGCACCGCGGCCTTCACCGCGGCGATGGTGTCGTACTCCGCGTGCCCGCCGAAGCCGCAGGCGCGCGTGCGGCCGTGGACCGCAAGCAGGCGCACGCCCGCATCCTCGGCGATGCGCGCGATGCGCAATGCGTTGCGCCGCTGCGGGTCCGGCCCGGTGCGGATCTTGAGGGTGACGGGCACCGCCACGGCCGCGACGACTGCCGCAAGGATGCGCGCCACCAGCGGCTCGTCGCCGAGCAGCGCGGATCCGGCAGAGACGTTGCAGACCTTCTTCGCCGGGCAGCCCATGTTGATGTCGATGATCTGCGCGCCGCGCTCGACGTTGCAGCGCGCGGCGTCGGCCATCATCGCCGGGTCGGCGCCGGCGATCTGCACCGACACCGGGCCGGGCTCACCGGCGTGGTCCAGGCGCAGCAGGGACTTGCGCGAGCCGCGCAGTTCGGGGCGCGAGGACACCATTTCGGACACGGCGAGGCCCGCGCCGTAGCGCCGCGCGAGGATGCGGAACGGCCGGTCCGTGACGCCCGCCATGGGAGCGACGAACAAGCCGTTGCGCAGGACGTGCGCGCCGATCTGCATGCGTGGAATCCGTGGTCGCTCGGGAAAGGAACGGAATTTTAGTAGTTCTCAGGGCAGCGCGGAAGGCCCGAACATCATGCGCCGCGCAAAGAACCTGCGCACCGGCGGCAGGATGTCGAGGCCCGCCAGGACCGCGCCGCGCGCCGCGCGCGCGAGCGGGTTCGTGCCGGCAAAGCCGCGCGCCAGCAATTCGGTGATGCCGATGGTCGCGGCAGCGTCCAGGCGCCGCTGCGCGCCGTAGCGCGCGAGGACCCGCGCGTCGCCCGGATCGTCGGCGTCCTGCAGGGCCTGTGCCAGGTCCCAGGCATCGCGCAGGCCGAGGTTCAATCCCTGGCCGGCGACCGGATGCAAGGTCTGCGCGGCGTTGCCGATGTACGCCTCGCGCTCGGCGACCCGCGAGCCGCGCAGGCGCAGCGCGAGCGGCACGCGCGCGCGGCTGCGCAGCGCGTCAAAGCGCCCCGCGCGATCGCCGAACGCCTGCTGCAGTTGCGCGAGGAATTCCGCCGGCGCAGCGGCCATCAGCTCGGCGGCGCGCGGCGGGAGCGCGCTCCAGACCAGCGCCCATTCGCCCGCATAGGGCAGCAGCGCGAGCGGCCCCTGTGCCGTGAAGCGTTCGTAAGCCATGCCGGCCGAGGGCGCATCCGCGCTCACGCGCGCTACCAGGGCGTCGTGGCCGTAGCGCCGTTCGCGCGACTCGCCCGCGCTGCCCTCGGCATGGATCGTACAGCGCGCATTCGCCCCCGCTTCGCGCACCACGTCGACGCGCGCGCGCAACGCACCGAGCAGCTGCGCGTAGTCCGTCACGTAGCCCAGCGCCGGGACGCCCGCGTCCGCGGCGTCCATGCGCGTGCGACCAAAGGCGCCGGCTTGCGATACGTGGATCGACAGGATCGGCGTGGCGGCGAATCCGCCCCAGGCGCCGACCCGTTCCAGGATCAGCCGGCTGGCTTGCGACAGCGCGATGGGCCGCGTGCCGGCGCCGGTGGCAGTCTGCGGGTCGACGAGGCGCACGCGGTGGCGCGAGCCCTGCAGCGCGAGGGCCAGCACGCAGCCCACGGGCCCCGCACCGAGGATCTGGATCTCAGCGCCTTCCGTCACGGATCAGCGCCTCGATTTCGGCGACCGCCTTGGGTGCCTGCGAGGTCAGCACTTCGCAGGCGCCCTCGGTCACCAGCACGTCATCCTCGATGCGCACGCCGATGTCGCGCAACCGCTCGGGCACGTCGTCCGCTGCGCGGATGTACAGCCCCGGTTCGACAGTGAGCGTCATGCCGGGGACCAGGGCGCGCCATTGTCCCGCGCGCTTGTAGTCGCCGGCGTCGTGCACGTCCAGGCCCAGCCAGTGGCCGGTCCGGTGCATGTAGAAGCGTTTGTACGCTTCCTGTTCCAGCACGGCGTCCAGGCTGCCCGTGAGCAGCTTCAGATCGAGCATGCCCCGGGCCAGCACCTTTACTGCGGCATCGTGCGGCGCGTTCCAGGCCCTGCCCGCGCGCACCTCGCCCATCGCCGCAGCTTGCGCCGCGAGCACCAGCTCGTAGACCTCGCGCTGCGCGCCGCTAAAGCGCCCGTTCACCGGGAAAGTGCGTGTGATGTCGGCGGCATAGCCGTGCAGCTCGCAGCCGGCGTCGATCAGCAGCAGGCTGCCGTCGGCGAGCGGCGCGTCATTGGCGACATAGTGCAGCACGCAGGCGCCGGCGCCGCCGGCGACGATCGGCCAGTAGGCCGGGAACTGCGCGCCGCTGCGGCGAAACTCGTACAGGAGCTCGGCCTCCACCTCGTACTCATTGCGCCCCGGGGCCGCGGCGAGCATGGCGCGCCGGTGCGCCGCCGCGGAGATGGTGGCCGCCCGGCGCATCAACGCCAGCTCGTGTGCATCTTTCACCAGGCGCATCTCGTCGAGCGGCGCGCGCACGTCGTGCAGTTCCTGCGGCGCGGCGACGCCGGCGCGCGCGTTGGCGCGCACCGCGTTCAGCCAGCGCATCACGCGCGCGTCCCAGTCCGCGTCCGCGCCCACCGGATACCACAGCGCGGGCCGGTCGCCGAGCAGCGCGGGCATCTTCTCGTCGAGCACGGCAATGGCGTGCGCTTCGTCAAAACCGAAGCGCTCGCGCGCGCCTTCCGGCCCGTGCCGGTGGCCGTCCCAGATCTCGCGCTCGAGGTTGCGCTCGCGGCAAAACAGCATCGAGCGCGGTGCATCGCCGCCGGCCAGCACCAGCACAGCCTCGGGCTCCTGGAAGCCCGTGAGGTAGTAGAAGTAGCTGTCGTAGCGGTACGGGTAGTGCGTATCGCGATTGCGCGTGCGTTCCGGCGCGGTCGGGATCACTGCCACGCCGCCGCCGAGTGACTCGGCCAGTCGTCGTCGGCGCTCTACGTGCATCCCGGCATCCTGCTTCAGGTCGTCCGCCCTCATGTGCCCCCTTCCCTTGTGTCTCGCAGCAGCGCCTCGAGCTCGGCCAACCGCTCGGTGGTGCCGACGTCGCGCCAGAGCCCGGCATGCAGCTCGCCGGACAGCAGCCCGCGCGCAGCCGCCGCGCGCAGCAGCGGCGCCAGCTGGGCTTTGTCGCCGGCGCGCACCGGGTCGACGAGCGCCGGGTCGATCAGCGCGAGTCCCGTGTAAGTGTAGCGCGGCGCCGAGTCGTTGCCGGCCTTGCCGCCGTCGAGCGAGAAGTCGCCCGCGGCGTGATGCGCCGGATTGGGCGCCAGCACCAGGTGCGCGAGGTGCGCGCCGAGCCTGCGCTCGCGCAAGGCGCCGAGCTCGTAGTCGCAATAGACGTCCGCGTTGACCAGCGCGAAGGGCGCGGCGCCGAGCAGCGCGCGCGCGCGGGCGATGCCGCCCGCGGACTCGAGTGCCTGCGCTTCGCGCGAATAGGCCAGCGACAGCCCGAACGCGCGGCCATCGCCCAGCCGCGACTCGATTTGCATCCCGAGCCAGGAAACGTTGATCACCACTTCGCGAAAGCCCGCCGCGGCGAGACGCTCGAGATGCCAGACGATGAGCGGCCTGCCGCCCACCTCCACCAGCGCCTTTGGCACGCGATCGGTGACGGGGCGCAGGCGCTCGCCGCGCCCGGCGGCAAGGATCATCGCCTTCATGCTTGGAGCTCATCGAGCAGTCGCGCAAGGGGCGCGAGCGCGCCGTAGCGCTGTGCGACCGCGCGCGCGTAGCCGAGAAAGCGCGGCGTGTCGGCGAGGTACTTCTGCTTGCCGTCGCGGTAGGTCAGGCGCGCGAAGATGCCGAGTATTTTCAGGTGGCGCTGCAGGCCCATCCACTCCAGGGCGCGCCAGAACTCCGGGAAATCCGCGTCCACCGGCAGGCGCGCGCGCTTCGCGCCCTCCCAGTAGCGCGCCGCCCAGTCGAGCACGCGCTCTTCGTCCCAGCTGATGAACGCGTCGCGCGTGAGCGAAGCGATGTCGTAGGTGATCGGGCCGAGCACCGCGTCCTGGAAATCGAGCACGCCGGGGTTGGGCCGGCACAGCATGAGGTTGCGCGGCATGTAGTCCCGGTGCACGTAGACCGCCGGTTGTGCCAGCGCGCTCTGCACCAGCAGCGCGCTCGCGGACGCAAAGGCCGAATTCTGCGCCGCGCTGAGCTCGCGCCCAAGGTGGCGTCCCACGTACCACTGGGGAAACAGCGCCATTTCGCGCCGCAGGAGCGCCTCGTCGTAAGGCGGCAGCTCTCCGGGCCTCGTCGCCAGCTGCCATTTGAGCAGTGCGCCGATGGCATCGCCCATCAGCGCGCCGGCATTCTGCGCGTTCAGCGCGTCGAGGTAGGTTCTGGCGCCGAGATCCTCCAGCAGGAGGAAGCCCTGCGCGAGATCCCGGGCGAGAACCTGGGGCGCGTGCAGGCCCGCTTCGCACAGCAGCTGCGCCACGCGCACGAACGCAACGCAGTCTTCCTGGTCCGGCGGCGCGTCCATGGCGATGAAACTGCGCCCGTCGGGGAGCGTGGCGCGGAAGTAGCGGCGGAAACTGGCGTCCGCGGAGGCCGGCGCGATGCCGAACTCCGGGCCGCCGAGCGGCCCGGCCAGCCAGCGCTTGAGGGCATCGAGCCTTGCGTCCACGTAATGCGTTGCGCCTCGCGCGGAATTGTGCGATTTTACACGCAAAGGTCGGTCTCACTTCTCCGTACATGCAGCGTCTTCCAGCGCGTAAGCTGGCTCTACAGGTTGCCGGCTGCGCGTCGCTGCTGTTCTGGCTGCACGCCCCGGCGCTGGCGCAGGCGCCCGCCGAGGAGGCCGCAACCATCGACGCGCGCAGCATCGAGGGCATTTCCGGCCTCGAGGTGACGGCGGAGGGCGGCGTCGAATTCCGGCAGGGCGATACCTCGGTGTACGCCGAGCATCTCAAATACAACCGTGAGTTCGGCCGCCTCGAGGCCGATGGCGGCGTGCGCCTCGGGCAGGGCTCGGACCGCTTCAACGGCACCACACTGCGCTACGACACCATCGGGCAAACCGGGGTGCTGGAGAACCCGGACTTCCTCCTGCGGCGCCGGCAGACCGCGCGCGGCGGCGCCGAGCGCATCGAGTTCCTGGGCCCGGAGCGCTTCCGCCTGAGCGGCGCGCACTTCACCACCTGCGAACCGGGCAACGACGACTGGCGGCTCGACGCCCGCCAGCTCGACCTTGACTATCTGGAGGACGAGGGTGTGGCGCGCGGCGCAAGGCTGCGCTTTCTCGGCGCCACGATCCTCGGTTCGCCCTATTTCAGCTTTCCGCTGGAGAACCGGCGCCGCAGCGGGATCCTCGCGCCGCAGTTCTCGCAGAACACGTTGCGCGGCGCCGAGCTCGGTCTGCCGTTCTACTGGAACATCTCCCCCGAGCAGGACGCGGTCATCACGCCCACCCTGATGTCCAAGCGCGGCGAGCAGTTGAAGACCCTGTACCGCTATCTCGGCGCGAGCTACGCAGGTGCCCTGCGCCTGGAGTACATGCCGGAGGACCGGGTACTGCGGGAGTCGCGCACCGGCTATTCCCTGCAGCATGAGCAGCGCTTCACGCCGGCGCTGGTGGGCCGCGTGGACATGAACCATGTTACCGACGACCGCTATTTCGTCGACCTGTACAGCCAGGTACGCCAGGTGTCCACCGGCAACCTGCAGCGCGACGGTTACCTGCAGTACTCCGGCAGCGTGCTCGGCACGGGGCTGCAGATGCAGGGGCGCGTGCAGCGTTACCAGACGCTGCAGGATCCGCTGGCGCCGATCGTTCCGCCCTACCACCGCGTGCCGCAGTTCAACTTCGGCCTCACGCGCAACGACATCGGCGAGTGGCTCGATGCCGCGGCGCCGCTGGAGTACGTGCGCTTCAGGCACGACACGCTGGTCCAGGGCGAGCGCAGCTCCTTCAATCCCGTGCTGAGTGCTCCGCTGCTCGCCCCGGGCTACTTCGTCACCCCGAAGCTGGGCGCGCGCGTGGCCCGCTACAACCTGAACAACGCCGCGCCCGGGCAGCCGGAGCGCCAGTCCATCAGCCTGCCCTGGATGAGCCTGGATGCCGGCCTGGTGTTCGAGCGCGGGGCGCACTCGGGCGGCGAGCGCCTGACGCAGACGCTCGAGCCGCGCCTGTTCTACGTCTATGCGCCGTACCGCAGGCAGGACCAGCTGCCGTTGTTCGACACCGTGCTGGCGGACTTCAACTACGCGCAATTGTTCTCGGAGAACCGTTTTGCCGGCGGCGACCGCTTTGGCGACGCCGACCAGCTGACCGCGGCGCTGACTTCGCGCTTGCTGGATGCGCGCGGGGTGGAGCGCCTGCGCGCCACCGTTGGGCAGCGCTACTATTTCGCTGACGAGCGCGTCGGGCTGACCGCGGCCTCGCCGATGCGCACCTCGCCCGAGTCGGACTGGCTGGCCGTGGTGGGCGGGCGCTTCGCGCGGCGCTGGAGCTTCGACGGCGCCTTGCAATACAACCCGCGGGACTCGCGCACCGAGCGCTACGGCGCGCAGTTGCGCTACAGCCCCGAGATCGCAAAGGTGCTCAATATCAGCTATCGCTACAACCGCGACCTGCTGCGCCAGGTGGATGTTTCCGGGCAATGGCCGGTCACTGCGGGCTGGTATGCGATCGGGCGCTACAATTACTCCTTGCGCGACGCCCGCGTGCTCGAAGCGCTGGGAGGCGTGGAATACAACGGCGGCTGCTGGGTGTTCCGCGCAGTAGTGCAGCGCATCCAGGCAGCCACGAACGTCAGCTCCAAGGCGATCTTCTTCCAGCTCGAGTTCAATGGCTTCGGCCAGATCGGCTCCAACGAAACCGTGAATCTGTTCAGGCGCAACGTGCCGGGCTATTCGGTGACCAACCCGCGGGACCAGACGCTGGTGCCGCCTGGGGTGCGCGAGAACCTGCCGTTCGAGCAGGCGTTCTGAATGCGGCGCACGCTGGTCCTGTTGCTGCTGTGCGCAGCGCCGGCGGGCGCCGCCGCGCCGCTGCCGGTGCTGGTCGATCGCATCGTGGCGGTGGTGAACAAGGACGCCATCACCCTGACCGAGCTCGCCGGGCGCACCGAGTCCGCCGAGCGCGAGCTCAGGCGGCAACGCATCGCCGCACCCGAGCACGCGGTGCTGCAGCGGCAGGTACTCGAGCGGCTGGTGCTGGACAAGGCGCAGCTGCAGCTGGCGGCCGAGACCGGACTGCGTGTCGACGAGCTGCAGCTGGACCGGGCAGTGCAGGGCGTCGCGGACAGCAACAAGTTGGCCCTGTCCGAGTTTCGCCGTGCGCTGGAGCAGGAGGGCGTGTCCTTCGAGTCCTTCCGCACCCAGGTGCGCCAACAGATGCTGATGCAGCGACTGCGCGAGCGCGAGGTGGACGACCGGGTGCAGGTGAGCGAGGGCGAGATCGACCTGTACCTGGAAGAAAACAAGGCGTCCGCGGCGAGCGCCGCGGAATACAACGTGGCGCACATCCTGGTGCGCATCCCCGAGCAGGCGAGCCCCGAGCACATCGAGCAAGCGCGGGTGCGCGCCGAACGCGTGCGCCAGCAGGCGCAGGCCGGTGGCGATTTTGCGCAGCTGGCGGCTAGCACCTCGGATGCCGCAGACGCGCTGAGCGGCGGCGCGCTGGGCTGGCGCGCGCCCGGCCGCCTGCCCGAGCTGTTCGCGGAGGCGCTGCAGGGCATGCAACCCGGCGCGGTGGGTCCGTTGCTGCGCAGTCCGGCGGGGTTCCACGTGTTGAAGCTGCTCGAGCGGCGCGACATCGGCGCCGCGGTGCCCGCGACGCAGACGCGGGCGCGCCACATCCTGGTGAAGACCAGCGAGTTGGTGTCGGAGGAGGATGCGCGGCGGCGGCTCGTTGCGCTGCGCGAGCGCATCGTCGCCGGCGCCGATTTCGGCGAACTGGCGCGACTCAACTCCGAAGACGGCAGCGCCGCGCGCGGCGGCGACCTGGGGTGGATCTACCCCGGCGACACGGTGCCGGAGTTCGAGCGCGCGATGGACGCGCTCAAGGCCGGCGAGCTGAGCGCACCGGTACGCACGCCGTTCGGCTTCCACCTGCTGCAGGTGCAGGAGCGGCGCGCCGCGGACCTCAGCACCGAGCGCCAGCGCCTGCAGGCGCGCCAGGCCCTGCGCGAGCGCAAGTCCGGCGAGGCCTACCAGGAGTGGCTGCGCCAGCTGCGCGACCGCACCTACGTCGAAATGCGGCTGGAAGAGCGCTGATCGTGGCGGTGATCGCGCTGACCTCGGGCGAGCCGGCGGGCGTCGGGCCCGAGCTTTGCGCCGCGGTGGCGCGCAGGTTTCGCGGCGCCAGGCTGGTGGTGATCGGGGACGCGGGGCTGCTCAAGGGATGTCCCAATATCGAGCATGTGGCGCTTGCGGCGCCGCGCAGGGCCGGACAGCTGAACCCCGACAACAGCCGCTACGTGCTCGAAGTCCTCGACCGCGCGATCGCCGGCTGCCTGAGCGGAGAGTACGGCGCGATGGTCACCGCTCCGGTGCACAAGGGCGTGATCAACGACGCGGGGTTCGCATTCACCGGCCATACGGAGTACCTGGCGGCGCGTGCACGCGTGCCCCACGTGGTGATGATGCTGGTGGGCGGCGGGCTGCGCGTGGCGCTGGCGACCACGCACCTCGCGCTGGCCGAGGTGCCGCGCGCGATCACGCGTGCCGGGCTGTTGTCCACGCTGCGCGTACTCCACGCAGACCTCAGGACGCGGTTTCGCATCGCGCGCCCGCGCATCCTGGTCTGCGGGCTGAACCCGCACAGCGGCGAGTCCGGGCACCTGGGCACCGAGGAGCGCGAGGTGATCGAGCCCGCCTTGCGCGCCGCAAAGAGGCTGGGCATCCGCGTGCAGGGCCCGATTCCCGCCGATACGCTGTTCGTTCCGTGGCGGCTGAAAGGCGCCGACTGCGCGCTTGCCATGTACCACGACCAGGGACTGCCGGTGCTGAAGTTCGCGAGTTTTGGCCGCGGCGTCAACGTCACGCTGGGTCTGCCGTTCGTGCGCACCTCGGTGGACCACGGTACCGCGCTCGAGATCGCCGGCCGGGGCAAGGCCGACGCGGGGAGCCTGCTCGAGGCGCTCAAACTTGCCGTCAAGCTCGCACCGCCCGCGTAAGCGGTTCGGCCAGCATTTCCTGCACGATCCGGGCGTGGTGCGCAGGATCGTCGAGGCGATCGCGCCCGCTGCGGATGATTTCATCGTCGAGATCGGTCCGGGGCACGGCGTGCTGACGCTGCCCCTGGCCGGGCGGATCCGGCAACTGGCGGTGATCGAAATCGACCGGGATCTGGCTGCCGCACTGCCGGGCGACCGGATCCAGGTGCACGTCGGCGATGCGCTGGAATTCGACTTCGGCGTGTTTCCGCAGGGCGTGCGCATCGTCGGCAACCTGCCGTACAACATCTCCACGCCTTTGCTGTTCCACCTCGCGCGCTACGCCGAGCGCGTGCGCGATCTGCATTTCATGCTGCAGCTCGAGGTGGTGGAGCGCATGGTGGCGCGGCCCTCGACGCCCGAGTACGGCAGGCTGTCGGTGATGCTGCAGACGCGTTTCAGGATGGAGAAACTGTTCCGCGTCGCGGCGGGCGCGTTCCGCCCGCCGCCCAAGGTTCAGTCCGCCTTGGTGCGCATGCAGCCGCTGGCGGGGCCGCTCGGTTGCGGCGCCGATGAACTCGCGGTGCTGGTGCGCACTGCGTTCAGCTCGCGGCGCAAGACACTGCGAAACGCGCTGCCGCTCGCCGCGGGGGACTTCACTGCGCTGGGCATCGATCCGACACTGCGCCCGGAAAACCTGTCGCCGGCGGATTACGTGCGCATTGCGCAGCGCACCAATTGCCAACGCGATTGAGCTCGGGCGAAGGTGGCAGGTACAATCGGCACGCGCCCAATCACAAGTGAGTTCTGCAGGAGGAGACGCAATGAAGAATCCGGCACTAGTTCTGGCCGCGCTCGCGGCGGCTGCGCTGGCAGGTTGCCAATCCATGTCGGGCGGGCCGGCGCTTGCCTCGGCGGGCCTGGCGGCCACCACGGGCAACAAGACCGTCGGTGAAGTCACGTTCGAGCAGATGGGCGACAAGGTGCGCGTCACCGCGCAAGTCATCGGCCTGAAGCCGAACCAGGAGCACGGGTTCCACATCCACGAGGTGGGCGACTGCAGCTCGCGCGACGGGATGAGCGCCAAGGGCCACTTCAATCCCTACGGCAAGCCCCACGGCCGGGGCGGCGAGCGCCATGCGGGCGACCTGCCCAACCTCAAGGCGGATGCCAAGGGCCGCGCGCGCTTGACCGTGGACCTCGACATCATCACCGTGACCTCCGGTCCGGCGAGCATCATCGGGCGCGGCATCATCGTGCACGCGCAGCCGGACGACTACACGTCGCAGCCGGTGGGGAACGCGGGTGCGCGCATGGCCTGCGGCGTGATCAAGGCGAGCTAGTTACTTCCGGCGCTCGATGAACTCGATCTTGTAGCCGTCCGGGTCCTCGACGAAGGCGATCACCGTGGTGCCGCCTTGGACCGGGCCGGCCTCGCGCGTCACCTTGCCGCCTTTGCTGCGCACCGCATCGCAGGACTTCGCGGCATTGTCGACTTCGATGGCGATATGGCCGTAGGCCGAGCCCAGATCGTACCGGTCGACACCGTAGTTGTAGGTCAGCTCGATGACCGATGCGCGCGACTCCTCGTCGTAGCCGACGAAGGACAATGAATATTTCTGCCCGGGCCGGTCGGCGGTGCGCAGCACCTTCATGCCCAGCACCTGCGTGTAGAACGTGACCGAGCGCTCGAGGTTTCCGACGCGCAGCATGGTGTGCAGGATTCTCATGTGTTCTCCGTTGGGTCAGATTAGAGGGTCTGCTGCTGGCCTTCGATCCAGGCCTCGACCTCGGCGCTGATCTGCTTGACCTCGCGTCCCGCGGTCGCGATCGGCGGCCCGATGCGCACGGTCACGGTACCGGGCCGCTTGAAGAAGGCATTGCGCGGCCACAGCCTCCCGGCGTTGTGCGCCACCGGCACCACCGGCACGCCGCATTGCGCCGCAAGCCAGGCGCCGCCCTGCTGGTAATCGCGCCGCTCACCCGGGCGTACGCGCGTGCCCTCCGGGAAGATGATGACCCAGAAGCCCTGCGCGAGTCGTTCCTTGCCACGGCGCGCGATGTCGCGCAGCGCGGCCCTGCCGCGGGCGCGGTTGATGGCGATCGGGCTCATCAGTGCGAGGCCCCAGCCGAAAAACGGGATCCACAACAGCTCGCGCTTCAGCACCATCACGTGCGGCGGAAAGATATGCTGGAACGCGAGGGTCTCCCAGGCCGACTGGTGCTTGGCGAGGATCACCGCCGGGTGCGCGGGCAGGTGCTCCCGGCCCTCGACCTGCCAGCGGATGCCGCAAAGCGCGCGCGACAGTTGCAGCACCAGCCGCGACCAGCCGGAAATCACACGGTAACGTGCCAGGCGCGGCAGGGGAAAAGTGGCGAGCGCAATCAAGGCGTAGGGCGGGGTGACCAGCGCCAGCGCCGCCGCGAACAGCGTCGAGCGCAGCGCGATCACGGGGCCTGCCGTGCGGCGAAGGCGGCGAGATCGGCGTAGATCTCGGTGCCCGGCGGCAAGCCGCCCGCCGCCCGCGTCTGCCTGCCCTTGCCGGTCAGCACCAGCACCGGCCGGGCGCCGGCCGCGGCCCCCGCTTGCAGGTCGCGCAGCGCGTCGCCGACCATCGGCACCCCTTCGAGGTCGACGTTCATTCGCTTGCCGATCTCCAGCAGCATGCCGGGCCGGGGCTTGCGGCAGGCGCAATCGGACTGCTCCGCGTGCGGGCAGAAGAACACCGCGTCGATGCGCCCGCCGGCCTGGTGCACCGCGCGGTGCATGGTGTCGTGGATCGCGTTCAGCGCCGCCATGTCAAAGAGGCCCCGCGCGATGCCGGACTGATTGGTGGCCACCACCACGCGCCAGCCGGCCTGCGCCAGGCGTGCGATGGCTTCCAGGCTGCCCTTGA
>JAABQT010000130.1 GCA_011391295.1 Betaproteobacteria bacterium | reverse complement strand
CGCCGGGCCGGCCGGGCGCATCGAGTGCGCGGTGGACGAGCCGGGCGGCGCCTTGCGCGGCAGCGTGCTGATCGCGCACCCGCATCCGCTATTCGGCGGCACGCTGGACAACAAGGTGGTGCAGACGCTCGCGCGTGCCTTCGTCGAGCTGGGCTACGCGGCCTGGCGGCCGAATTTCCGCGGCGTGGGAAAGAGCGAAGGCACGTACGACGAGGGGCGAGGCGAGGTGGAGGATCTCGCGGCGGTGCTGGCGCACCTGGGCGCGGAGCGTCCGGTGCTGGCCGGGTTTTCCTTCGGCGCGGCGATGCAGGCCAAGCTTGCGGCGCAGGTCGAAGTGGAGCGGCTGGTGCTGGTCGGCATCGCGGTGAACCACTTCGCGGCGCCGGCGGTGCCCGCGGGCACGCTGCTGATCCACGGCGAGATCGACGACACGGTGCCGCTGGCCGCGGTGCGCGAGTGGGCGCGGACGCAGGAACTGCCGGTGATCGTGGTGCCGGGGGCGGACCATTTCTTCCACCACAAGCTGCCCGAGCTCAGAACGGCGGTGACGGGCAACTGGACATGAGCCTCGCATGCTCTGGCTGAAGGCGCTGCACATCGTGTCCATGGTGACCTGGTTCGCGGGCCTGTTTTACCTGCCGCGGCTGTTCGTGTATCACGCGCTGGCGCAGGACGAGTTGTCGCAAGAGCGCTTCAAGGTGATGGAACGAAAATTGTTCTGGGGCATCATGACGCCGGGCGCGGTGCTGACCACCGTGTTCGGGTTGTGGCTGTGGCTGGGCTTCGGATTTTCCGGCGGCTGGCTGCACGCCAAGCTCGCGCTCGTGGCCGCGCTCGTCGCGTACCACGTCTGGTGCGGCAAGCTGATGTTCGATTTGCGCGCCGGGCGCAACACCCGGTCGCACGTCTGGCTGCGCTGGTTCAACGAATTTCCGCTGGTGGTGCTGTTCGGCGCCGTGTTCCTTGTCGTCTTCAAACCGGCCTGAGGCCTACTTCGCGCCCTGCCCGCGCGGGCTGGAGGCGCTGCTCGCGCAGGAGCTGAGGTCCTTCGGCGCGCTCGCCCCGGTGGTCACCGCGGGCGGGGTGGGCTTCAGCGGCAACCGCGAAACCTGCTACCGGGCGAACCTGTGGTCGAGGATCGCCTCGCGCGTGCTGTGGCGCGTGGGCGAATTCGAGTACCGGACCGAGGACGATATCTACGCCGCGGCGCGCGCGCTGAACTGGTTCGAGCTGTTCGACGTGAACCGCACCCTGCGCGTCTACGTCACGGCGCAGAAAAGCCCGGTGAAGAGCCTGGAGTTCGTTACGTTGCGGGTGAAGGACGCGGTCTGCGACCGCTTTCGCGACGACGTCGGGCGGCGGCCGAACGTGGAGCGCGCCGATCCGGACGTGCGCGTGCACGTGTTTCTGGAGGAAAAGCGCGGCGCGCTGTACCTGGACACTTCGGGCGAGGCGCTGTTCAAGCGCGGCTGGCGCATGGACGCGGTCGAGGCGCCGCTGCGCGAGAACCTCGCGGCGGGGATCGTGATGCTGTCGGGGTGGAAGCCCGAGCAGCCTTTGCTGGATCCGATGTGCGGCGGGGCGACCATCCTGTGCGAGGCGGCAGCGATGGCGCGCGGGCGCGCGCCCGGGCTGAAGCGCGCGTTCGGCTTCGAGAGACTCGATGGCTTCAACGCCGGGTTGTGGAAGCAGCTGCGCGAAGAGGCGTCGCGTCCGGCGCAGTCGATGCCGAAGCTGGCCTTGTACGGCAGCGATTCGGATGCCACCGCGCTCAACGTGGCGCGGAGAAATCTGGGAGCGGCCGGCGTGGAGCGCTGGGTGACGCTGGAGGCGAGCGATATCCTGTCGCGCAAGGCGCCGGCCGGGTCGGGGGTGATGATCGCCAACCCGCCTTATGGAGAGCGCATCGGGGAGAGCGAGGAGCTGGCGCGGTTCTACCCGAAGCTGGGCGATGCGCTGAAGAAGAATTTTTCCGGCTGGAACTGTTATTTCTTCACCGCCGATCGGCGCATGGAGAAACTGATCCGGCTGCAGACGTCGCGGCGCACGCCGCTCTACAACGGGCCGATCGAGTGCCGGCTGTACGAGTTCCGGGTGGTGGCGGGGAGCCACCGGGGCTAGACGGGCGCGAGCGAAGCTAGTTCTTCGGCTTCGGCGCCGGCTTGCCGCCCTGCGCTTCATCCGGCTTCTTGTAGTCGCCGATCACGCCTTTCAGCGGGCAGGCGGAGAACATGGGGCATTTCTTGCAGCCAACGGCCAGGGCGACGGGGCAGAGGGTCATGTCGTTTCTCCTTCGGGGTTGGCAATCACCGGCGACGAAGACCGCGCACGGTGGGATTGAGTTTCTCGATATCGGCCTGCACCTGCGCCTGGCTGCGCTCGTAGACGATCTCGCGCCCCATGGCATTGCCGGCATACGCCAGGCCGTTGCGGGTGGGCGTGAGCGCGCAGCGCATGTTGTGCACGCCCTCGCCAAGGACCACCGTGACGACCTCGGCGCGCTTGCTGAACACCACCACCTCCAGGGTCTGGCCGGTGGAGGTGACGCGGACGGTGATTTTCTCGTCGTGCATCCTGGCGCCTACTTTACAGGGTTGCGCGAAAGCGCAGGTAATCCAGCGCGCTCTTCTCGGGCTGCTCGAGCATCGGCAGGTGGCCGACGCCGGGCATCATGATGACTTCCGAGTGCGTGAGCAGCATCTGCAGCACGCCCGCCGTGCCCGGATGGAGGACACGGTCCTGCGCGCCCCACACCACCAGCGCCGGGACGGCGAGGCCGCGGATGCGCTCTTCCACCGAATCCGCGGCGAGCTGCGTGAAGATGCGCGCCTCCAGGTCGCGGTTGCGGATCCGCTCCTGGGCCAGTACGTCGAGGAACGGGCGCGGGATGAAGAGCGGCTTGGCGGTCACCAGGCCGACGAGCTGGGCGAACTCGTCCTCGGTTTGCACCAGCATCGGGTTGCGCCCGGCGCCGGCGATGCGCTTGCGTATTTCGCTCGGCGGCGCACTCCACACGCCGGCGGCGTTCAGCACCCAGAGGCTGCGTACTTCCTTCGGGTAGAGCGCGGCGTAGGTCAGGGCGATCTGGCCGCCCATCGAGTTGCCGCCCAGATGCACGTGCGTGAGACCGAGCTTGCGCGCCAGAGTGCGCAGCCGCTCCGCCTGCGCGCGCGGGGCATAGTCCGCCTGCGCCGGGTGCGCGGACTCGCCGAAGCCGAGGTGGTCGGGCACGATCACCCGGTAATGCGGCGTGAGGTACTTCGCCACGCGCGTGAAGTTGTCCTTGTTGGCGCCGAAGCCGTGCAGGAGCAGCAGCGGCTCGCCCTGGCCGCCTTCGAGGTACACGTACCTGATCCCGCCGGGCAGGTCGATTTCCCGGCGCTCGAGGCCGGCGGCGCGCCGCTCGTAGCCGAGTGCGGCGCGCACCGCGCGCTCGGGCGCGGACACGAGGAAATAGGTGCCGACGGCCAGCGCGGCGAGCCCGAGCGCACCCAGGATGGCGAGCGCGATCAGCCAGAGCTTAAGGGGGCGCATCAACCGCGAATTAACTGAACTGGCCGACCCCTCGAGCCAGGAGCGCGGCGCAAAGCAGGATCAGCACCACTCCCACCAGTTCCCAGTGCATCACGGCGAGCAGCCGGCGCCGCTTCTGCGCGCTGAGGACCGGCGCGTGCCCCTGCTTGAGGCCGTTGCGCCAGGACAGGAACTCCCGGGTGGGGATGATGGAGAGCAGGCCGACCGCAGCGAACAGCACGAGCTTGGCGAGGAAGGGCGCGCTGTGGAAATAGTACGCGGCGCCTTTCTCGAACTGGAACACCCTGAGCAGTCCGACCAGCAGCACCACGCCTGAGGACAAGCCGAACACCAGGTCGGCGAGCTGCAGCCGGCGCGCGCTACGCGCGTCGAGCTCGCCGCGGATGAGGACGAACTCGACCGCCAGGGTGGCGACCAGGGCGAAGGCGGCGACGTGGTGCAGGAAGGCGAACAGCGAAATCATGGCCCTGCTCCTGTACGCAAAGGGGCCGAAGCATACCGCGGCCAGTCCCGCAGCCAGGTGCGCTCGAGCAGGTACATCGCCGCCGCCCCTGCCATGGTGATGGCGATCACCGCCAGCAAGAGCGCCTGGTTCTGCAGCCGGTAGGCCAGCGCGGCGGCCGCGACGAACGCAGCCACGCCGAACAGCACGACGGCCATCTCCAGCGGGTGCAGGTTGAGCCGGATGCGGGCACCGCAATGGCGGCAATCGAGATCCATGCGCGCGACGATGGCGTGAGCCAGTTTTCGACCGCCGAGTTCCCTGGCGCAAAGCGGGCAGCGGTAGTCCATCGGGGGTCCTAGGGCGCAGCCGGGGGCAGGTCCCTGCCCAGATATTTCTGGCCGCATTGCGCGCAATGGTACCGCCTGCGCCCGAGCAGCGCCCTTGCCTCGGCGCGCTGCCTCTTGCGCAGGACGAGCCAGGCAACGAGCGTCGCGAGCGCCAGGGCCGCGTACAACTCGCTGATGTCCGGCGGCGCCCAGAGAGTGGCGAGAAACAGCACGATCACCGCCCACAGCAGCAATTCCACGCCGAGGTGGCGGCGCACGCTGAATGAACCGGGATCGTCTTCGAAGCGCAGGACGTATCCGCACCCGGGGCAGGCCCTGACGTCGGACATGGCAGAACGCTACGCCGGGCAGACGGCGGCGGCAATGCCCGCAAGCCGGGTGCTACACGATATCCAGGTGCTCGATGCCCTTGGACAGGTCGCGGTCCTTGGCGTCCTTGCCGTGCAGCTTGATCGCCAGGCGCACCTCGTTGGTCGAATCGGCGAAGCGCAGCGCGTCCTCGTAGCTGATGCGGTCCTGCTCGTACAGGTCGAACAGCGCCTGGTCGAAGGTCTGCATGCCGAGCTCGCGCGACTTCTTCATGATCTCCTTGATCATGTGCACCTCGCCCTTGAAAATCAGGTCCGAGATCAGCGGGGAGTTGAGCAGCACCTCGATCGCCGCGGCGCGGCCGCGGCCATCCTTGACCGGGATCAGGCGCTGCGAGATCACCGCCTTGAGGTTCAGCGACAGGTCCATCAGCAGCTGCTGGCGCCGCTCTTCCGGGAAGAAGTTGATGATGCGATCCATCGCCTGGTTGGAGTTGTTGGCATGCAGCGTGCCCAGGCAAAGGTGGCCGGTCTCGGAGAATGCGATGGCATGTTCCATCACCTCGCGCTCGCGGATCTCGCCGATCAGGATCACGTCCGGCGCCTGGCGCAGCGTGTTCTTCAGCGCCGCCTCCCAGGAGTCGGTGTCCACGCCCACTTCGCGCTGGGTGATGATGCAGTTCTTGTGCGG
>JAABQT010000129.1 GCA_011391295.1 Betaproteobacteria bacterium | reverse complement strand
CCGCCGCGGGTAACGTCTGGCTGCGGCTGTTCGTCGCCGGCGGGCGCCTCGCGCTTTCGGTGCGCGATGATGGCCGCGGCTTCGACGTGGAGGCCGCGCAGCGCCGCGCCGCCGCGGGCGCAAGCCTCGGCGTGGTGAGCATGGAGGAACGCGTCGCGCTCGCCGGCGGCAGCCTGCATATCCAGTCCGCGCCGGGCCAGGGCACCGTGGTGGTCGCCTCCTTCCCCGTGGCGGAGGGCTGAATGGCGCACTTGCGCGTCCTGCTGGTCGACGATCACAAGCTGGTGCGCGCCGGCATCCGCTCGTTGCTGCGCGAGATCGAGGGCGTCGAGGTGGTGGCGGAGGCGAGCGACGGCGCCGAAGCGCTCCTGCTCGCGGAGCGCGAGCGCCCGGACGTGGTGCTGATGGACATCGCCATGAAAGGCATGAACGGCTTGGACGCCGCGGCGCGCCTGCGCGAGCGCCTGCCCACGACCAAGGTGGTGATCCTTTCCATGCACACCAGCGAGGAGTACGTGCTGCTCGCATTGCGCGCGGGCGCGGCCGCCTACCTGATCAAGGACTCCGCGACCTCGGAGCTGGAACTCGCGCTGCAAAGCGTGATGCGCGGCGAGACCTATCTCAGCCCGGCGATTTCGCGCCAGGTCGTCGAGGGTTACGTGCAGCGCGTGGGCGTAGGCACGGCGGCGGATCCGCTGACCCCGCGCCAGCGCGAGGTGCTCAAGCGCATCGCCGAGGGCGGCAGCACCAAGGAAATCGCCTTCGAGCTGAATCTTTCGGTCAAGACGGTGGAAACGCACCGCGCGCAGATCATGGAGCGCCTGGGCATTCGCGACGTCGCCGGACTGGTGCGCTATGCCATGCGCACCGGCCTGGTGCCACCAGAAACGTGAGCGTTTTCATGCTGATATAGCGCCTAGGGGATATCCCTAGGCAGGTTAAGGAAGTGCCCGATGAGCAGCGGTGGGCGGCGCACGTACCTTTGGTCCCGTGTCGCCATCCGGGCAGCCTGCACGCATCCTGATCCTCGACGCCAACCCCGGCTTCGTCGCTGCGGCGACGCGTTTCGTCGAACGCCTGCCCGATAGCGCGCGCGCCGCCGCCGACGTAGTGCTGGTGGACCTTGGCCTCGCGGGACTCGACCTGGCGCGGCGCATCAAGGAAGGCAACCCGGCGCTCGGGGTGATCGCGCTGGCCTTGTTCCCGACGCCGGAACTGGTGGCTGAGGCGCGGCGCATGGGCATCGACGCGGTGATCGCCAAGGAAACCTTCGCAGACGAACTGCCGGCGGCGCTTGCGCGCCTGGGGACGGCGCAGTGAGCGCGGTGCCGGCCGCGCAGATCCGCGGCCGCCTCGCGCCGGCGATCCGCATCGCATGAGCAAGGTGATCAAGCTCAAGCCGGGTGGTGCGGCGCCGGGCGCAGGCAGGGCCGCGCAGGACGCAGTGCGGCGCATCCTGGTCGTCGAGGACGATGCGAACGACGCCGAGTTGATGCGGGCCTACCTTGCCGAGGCGTGCGGCGAGGGGGCCGAAGTGCTGCACGCGCGCACCCTGGCCGAGGGCCTCGCCCTGCAGCTCTCGAACAACATCAACCTGACGCTGCTCGACCTCGACCTGCCCGACAGCTCCGGTTTCCATACGCTGGAGCGCATGCGTGCCGCGGCCGCCGGGCCGGTGGTGGTGGTGTCGGGCAACGCACACCCGAACCTGGTGGAGGAGGCGCTCAAGCGCCGCGCCTACGACGTGATCCCGAAACACGAGCTCAATGCGTCAACGCTGCGGCGCGTGCTGCGCCTCGCCGGCATGCACCAGGAGGCCGGCCGCACGCTGCACTCGGCCGAAGGACGCTTTCGCGCGCTGCTGGACAGCAGTACGGAGGCCCTGGTGCTGTTCGAGGCCGGCGGCCGCATCGAGTACGCCAGCGCCGCGCTGCGCCGCGTGCTGGGCTACGAGTCGGCCGATGTGATCGGCCGCACCGGCCTGTCATTCGTGCACGCGGAGGACCGCGTCAAGGTGCAAGACGCGTTCCTGCAGCTGAGCGCCGCGGCCGGCGCGACTGCCGTCCTGCGCGTGCGCTTCACGCACCAGGACGGCGGCGAGCGCGTGCTTGAGGCCTCGCTGGTCAACCGGCTCGCCGATCCCGACGTCGCCGGCATCGTCTGCAGCTTCCGCGATCTGGCGCGCGAGGAGGAGCAGCGCGCGCGCTTCGAAGCCACGTTCGAGCATGCCGCGGTCGGCCTGGCGCACGTCGATACCGACGGACGCATGCTGATCGTCAACCAGCGCCTGTGCCAGATGCTCGGCTACGGCCGCGAGGAGCTCGTCGGGCGCACGGTGCGCGAGCTCTCGCATCCCGAGGACCTCGACTCGAGCGCGGAACTGCGCGCGCAGTTGCGCGCCGGCAAGATCCCGCAGTTCACCATGCGCAAGCGCTACCTGCGCAAGGATGCGTCAGTGCTGTGGGTCCAACTCACGGTGTCGCTGGAGCGCGATGCGCACGGCGAACCCCTGTACGACATCGCGGCGTTCGAGGACGCGTCCGAGACAGTGCGGTCGGAGGAAAAGTTGCGCGCCAGCGAAGCCAGGCTGCGCGCGATCATCGGCGCGGAGCCGGAGTGCGTGAAGCTGCTCGACGCCGAGGGTGTGTTGCTCGACATGAATCCTGCCGGCCTGGCGATGATCGAAGCCGACGGCCTGGAAGTCGTGGCCGGGCAATGCGTCTACGGCCTGGTCGCGCCGGCGGACCGCCAGGCGTTCAGGAATCTCACCGAGCGCGTGTGCCGCGGGGAGCGCGGCGTTCTGGAATTCGAGATCAGCGGGCTCAGGGGCGCCCGGCGCTGGTTGGAAACGCACGCGGTACCGCTGCGCGACGAGGCCGGCGGGCGAACGCTGATGCTCGGCATCACGCGCGACGTGACTTCGCACAAGAACGCGGAGCTTTCCGCGCGGCGCCTGCGCGGCATGTACGCTGCCCTCAGCGCGACCAATGAAGCGATCCTGAAGACCGCGGATGCCCAGACCCTGTACCGGCGCGTGTGCGAACTGCTGGTGGAGCACGGTGGATTGAAGCTGGTGGCGGTGCGGCTGGTGGACAGGGCGACGGGCTGGGTCGAGGCGGTGGCCCACGCCGGCGAGCCAGCCGCCTATCTTGCCAAGGCGGGGGTCTCGGTAAATCCAGGGATACCGAATGCACACGGCGCGGCGGGGCGGGCGGCACGGGAAGGACACACCGTCGTGACCAACGACTTCCTGGGCGATCCGGCCCTTGCCCCGTGGCATGGCCTGGCGCGCGATTCCGGAATCGCCGCCACGGTGAGCATTCCGCTGCGCCGCGGCGGGACCGTCATCGGACTGATTTCCATGTTCGCAGCGGAAAGCAACTGGTTCGACCAGGAGCTGGTGGGCCTCGCCGAGCGCATGGTGGAGAACGTTTCCTTCGCGCTCGACAACATCGACCGCGAGGCGCAGCGCGCGCAGGCCGAGCATGCGCTGCGCCAGAGCGAGGCACGCTTTCGCAGCCTGGCCGAGCTGGCCTCGGACTGGTACTGGGAGCAGGATGAGGATCACCGCTTCACGCGCTTCGACGGCGGCCACGGCGACGAAAAGTGGGGTGGCGACCAGAGCCGCGCGCTCGGCCTGCGGCGCTGGGAAATTCCAAATGTGACGCCGCTGGGCGTCAGTTGGGACGAGCATCGCAAGCTGCTGGAGGCGCGCCAGCCGTTCCGCGGCTTCGAGTACCAGCGCATTACTGAGGAAGGCGCGCGGCGCTATGTGACCACCAGCGGCGAGCCGATCTACGACTCCGAGGGCCGGTTCACCGGTTACCGCGGCACGGCCACCGACATCACCGAGCGCAAGCTGGCGCAGCAAACGCAGGACATGGAGCGTGCGGTGGCGCGCTGCCTGTCGTCCGCGGACAGCATGCTGGGAGGGCTGCGTGCCGTAATGCAGGCGGTGTGCGAGCTGCAGGGCTGGAATCATTGCCGCTACTGGGAGGTCGACGACGCGGCCGGCGTAATACGCCTCGCCGCGAACTGGTGCGCCTCGGAACCGCAAAGGCAGAGCGTGGCAGCGGCCCTGGGAGACGTCGTGTTCCGCCCGGGCGAGGGACTGGCGGGCACCGTGTGGCAGTCGCGCCGGCCACTTTGGGTCGCGGATGCGAGCAAGGACCAGCGGGTGGCCCGATTTGCACTGACGAGAAACCCGATGCGCAGCGCGTTCATGTTTCCGGTGGACGGGGACGGCAGGACGCTCGGCGTGCTGACTTTTGCCAGCGACGAGATCCGCCAGCCGGACGAGCGGCTGCTGGAGGCAGTGGGCGTCATCGGCGGCCAGATCGGCCAGTTCCTGCAGCGCAAGCGCGGCGAACAGGCGCTGCGCGACAGTGAAGAGCGTTTTCGCAGCCTGACCGAGCTGTCCGCCGACTGGTACTGGGAGCAGGACCAGGAGTTCCGTTTCACTGTGCTCTCGGGCCCCGGTGCCGCCGCGCTCGCCGAAAAGCAGATTGCCGAGTATCTGGGCAAGACGCGCTGGGAAACGCCGGACCTGGAACCCCTGGACGGTGGCTGGGAATCGCACCGCGAGATGCTCGGGCGGCACGAGCCGTTCCAGGAACTGGTGCTGCGGCGCAGATTCAGCAACGGCACCGACGGCTATATGAGCGTGAGCGGCCAGCCGATGTTCGACGCTGCCGGGGGCTTCGCCGGCTACCGCGGCGTGGCGAAGAACGTCACCGAGAAGATGCGTTCCGACGAAGCGCTGCGGCGCTTTCGCGGCGCGCTCGACGTCTCGGCGGACTACATCTTCCTCGTCGACGTCGACAGCATGCGCATCATCGACGCGAACGACGCCGCCACGCGCAACCTGGGTTACGAGCGCGATGAGCTGGTCGGTGCCGAGATCACCGTGCTGATCGCCGACCGTTCGCTGGCACAAGTGCGTGCCCAGTACGAGCTGCTGCTGGCGCGCGACGCCGGCGAAGAGCTGACGCGCATGCACTACCGCCGCAAGGACGGCAGCCTGGTGCCGGTCGAGGTTATGCGCCGCGTGCTGCGCACGCGCGAAAGGCGCTACGTCGTCGGCGTCGCACGCGATCTCACCGAGCGCCTGCGCGGCGAGGAGCGGCTGCGTTCCAGCCACGAGCGCTTCGAGATCGTGTCGCGCGCCACCAACGACGTGGTGTGGGACTGGAACCTGGTCACCAACGGGGTGTGGTGGAACGAGAACTTCCAGAAGCTGTTCGGCTACGAGTCGCGCGAGATCGGCGCCTACGCGGATTCCTGGACCTCGCGCATCCATCCTGAGGACCAGGGGCGCGTGAAGTCGCAGGTGGACGCCGCCATCGCCACCGGCGCCAAGGCCTGGGAAAGCGAATACCGCTTCCGCCGCAAGGACA
>JAABQT010000128.1 GCA_011391295.1 Betaproteobacteria bacterium | reverse complement strand
ACCCGTGACCCAGAACGTGAGGCTGATCGTGTCGTCCATCGCTCCCCAGTTGGAAGCGATCGGCGTGAAATACCAGGGGCTTAACAGGTGAAACACGACGGAGCCAACAACCAATAAGACCAATACGATTGCTATGACCATTGTGGTGACCCCGGTTGACTGAACTGAAAATCGCAGGCGATGTGGGCGCAGCCGGCGAAGAAATTGGTGTCGGTGATCCAGCGCATGATGCCGCCGCGGGCGCTCGGGTGATCGTCGTGGCCTTTGGCGTTTGCTGCCGCGCTCATCGCGGTTTGCTCTGGACCTTGATTGCTGCGGCCAGCTCGACGTTGTTGATCTGCTTGAACGGCTGCATCGCGGTCTTGGGCATGCCGGTGAGAACGACTTCGTTCTGCGCAATTACTACCTTCGTCACCGGCCAGGCAATGACCGCCATGATGATCGCCGGAATCACCGTCCACAGGATCTCGACCATGATGTTCTTGTGAAACTGCTCCGCCTGGTGGCCGACCGTCTTGCGGTGCGCGTAGCACGACCAGAACATGACGCCGAACACGCCCACGAACAGCACGATCACCAGGACCATGATCGCTTCGTGCAGCCAAGGGAGGTCCGCGCCCGTCTTCGAGGCGGCCGGCTGCAGGCTCCACTCTGCAGCAGTCGCTAGCCCGCACAATGCCGACCCCAAGACACCCCAACCCAGCTTCCTCAGCATCAGTGCCCTACTCCAGTCAGCTTTGCAATACGTTGCCGAGTTCGGCGGCGATCGCGGCGCGCGACGAACTGTCGAATTTCAGCGTGGTCACGATTTTTCTCGGCGTACACGGTGAAAAAAACGGCGGAACAATAACATATTTTACTCTAGCGCGGCGGCCTGTTCACCTGCACGATGCTGGGTCCGTCGGCGGTTTTGCGCGGCGCGCCCTTCCACGCGTGACCATAGACCACTTCGTAGGTAGCTTCGCTTCCCGAGCGCTCGAGCGCGGCGCGCAAGCCGCGGCCGGCAAGCCCGCGCGGCCGGTCCGCGCGCGCGAGCGTCTGCCCGCTCGCGCGCAGATCGGCCAGCAGAGCGCCCGCGCCGGCATACGCGAGCGTCAGTTGCTCCATGTCCATGACCGGCGCGGAGAAGCCGGCTGCCACCAGGGCATCCCCCAAATCGTGCATGTCGGCGAATCGATGCACGCGTGCCGGGCCGGCTGCCGCGCGCAGTTCCTTCAGCGTATCCGGGCCGAGTGTGCTGAACATCAGCAGGCCCTCGGGCGTGAGCACGCGCTGGAACTCGGCGAGCGCGGCGCGCGCGTCCACCGCCCAGTGCAGGGCCATGTTCGACCACACCAATTGCACGCAGCCCGAGGCGAGCGGCAGGCGCTCCATGGAGGCACAAAGGGCGAGGGGGCGCGCGCCTTTCAGGCGCGCGAGCCAACCCACGGCAGCGCGCGCGCGCGCCAGCATGGGCAGGGAGAAATCGAGCGCCACCATGTGTGCCCGCGGATACCGCTTGCGTAACGCTGCGGCCTGCGGCGTCGGGCCGGAACCGGCGTCGAGGATGCGCGCCGGCGTCAAACGCACGTAGTCCAGGCGCTCGAGCATGCGCATGCCGACCTCGGACTCGATGCGCGAGGCGCCGCGGTAGGTCGCAGCCGCGCGGTCAAAGCGACGGCGCGCGGCGCGCGCGTCGATGTCAGCCACGCGCCCGCAGGACCTCTTCGACGGCGGCAGCCGCCGCGAGCACGCGCGCATCGGACAGGGCGACGCCGAAAACGCTCAGACCCACAGGCGCGGTCCCCGGCGCATGGCAAGGCAGCGACACCGCGCAGCCGTCGAGGAAATTGACGATGCCGACGTTGCGCAGGATGCGGAAGTTCCAGCGGAAATATGCCTCATCGCTGGCGTCGACCTCGGCGATCGGCGGCGCGATGCAGGGCGTGGTCGGCATCAGCATCGCGTCATAGGGGGCAGCGAGCGCTCCGACCGTGCGCATGTACTCCTCGCGCATCAGTCCGAGGTCGATGTAGTCTGCGACGCCGATTTCCTTGCCGAACAGGACGCGCTTGGCGATGCGCGGGTCGTACTCGGCGAGCCGGTCCTGCCAGCGCCGGTGGATGGCATAGGCTTCCGCGCCGGCGAAACCACCGCCCTTGAAATACTCCGCCTGACGATCGAAGGCCGGCACCGCAAGCTCGGTGATGACGGCGCCCGCCGCCGCGAGCTTGTTCAGCGCCGCGTCGAACGCGCGCTCGACCTCCGGGGCCAGGTCCTCGAGGACCGAGGAACGCGGCAACAGCAGGCGCAGCCCCTTCACCGGCAGCGCGGTAAGCGGGCCCCGCGGTTCGGTCGACAGGACTGCGTCGTAGGCCGCGCAGCAGGCGACCGAATTCGCGAGCGGGCCGACCGTATCCAGGGTGTAGGACAGCGCAAACGCGCCTTCGCGCGGCACGCGCCGCTGCGTCGGTTTCCACCCTGTGACGCCGCACAGCGCCGCCGGCTGGCGAATCGAGCCGCGCGTATCGCTGCCCAGCGCCATGACGCACATGCCGTCGGCCTGTGCCACTGCGGCGCCTGAGGACGAACCGCCCGGCACACGGCCGGTCTCGCGGTCCCAGGGATTCTTCGGCGTGCCATAGTGCGGGTTCAGTCCGGTGGTGCCGAAAGCGAACTCGACCATGTTGGTGCGGCCGACGATCACCGCTCCGGCCGCACGCAATCTCGCGACCGCGGGCGCGTCCGCCAAAGCGGGGGGCGCATCCGCCAGCAGCTTCGAGCCCGCGCGCGTCACGTCCCCGCCGACGTCGTACAGATCCTTGACCGAGACCGGCAGGCCCTCCACCGGCGAGCGCACCACCCCCGCGCGCCGCAGCCGGTCGGAGTGCTCCGCCTCCGCACGCGCCTGGTCCGCATAGACCTTGAGAAAGGCGCGCGCGCCTTCCCCGGCGGGATCGGCGATGCGCGCGAGCGCCTGCTCCACCAGCGCCCGACTGGTGGTTTTTCCGCCCGCCAGATCGCGCGCAAGCCTCGCTACCGTCCACATGAAAGCAGTCTAGCGCACAATATTCGCGATGCTCGACAAGCTCGCGCGGCGCCTTGCAAGCCTGGCTTTCGGCGGCAGCTGCTACCTGTGCCGCGGTGTTGCCGACGGCGTGTTGTGTGCGCAGTGCGACGCCGATCTGCCGCGCCTGCCCACCCCGCGCTGCCCGTCGTGCGCGCTCGCGTCCCCGTCGGGTGCGGTTTGCGGGCGCTGCCTTGCGGCGCCGCCCGCCTACGACGGCACCATTGCCGCGCTGGCCTACGAGTTTCCGGCCGACGCGCTGGTGCAGTCGCTGAAATTCCGCGGCGAGCTCGCGCTCGCCCCCCTACTCGCGGGCCTGCTGGTGTCGCGACTGCCCCAGGGCGCGCGCGTCGACTACCTGCTGCCGGTGCCTCTATCCGCGGCGCGGCTGCGCGAGCGCGGCTTCAACCAGGCGCTGGAGATCGCCCGGCACGTGGCAGCGGCGACCGGCTGCAAGCTCGCCCCGGCGTTGGCCGAGCGCAGCCGCGACACACCGCCTCAGATCGACCTGCCGCACGCAGGGCGTGCGCGCAACGTACGCGATGCCTTTCGCTGCACGCAGCCCCTTGCCGGCGCCGAGGTGGCCGTGCTGGACGACGTGATGACTACCGGCGCGACGCTCGAGGAGTTCGCGGCGACCTTGAAGCGCGCGGGCGCGGCACGCGTCGTCAACTGGGTCGTGGCGCGTACCGCCCCGCCGGCCGATGCTTGACGTCGTGCTTTACCGGCCGGAGATCCCGCCCAATGCGGGCAATGTAATCCGGCTCGCTGCCAACAGCGGCACGCGCCTGCACCTGGTCGAGCCGCTCGGTTTTTCGCTCGACGACCGGCAGCTCAGGCGCGCGGGACTCGACTATCACGAGATGGCAAACGTGCGCGTGCATCGCGACTGGGCCGCGTGCCGCGACGTGCTCGGCGGCCACCGCCTGTTCGCGGTCTCCACCCGCGGCAAGGTGAACTACGCCGAGGCGCGCTACGCGGCGCGCGACGCCTTCGTGTTCGGTCCGGAAACGAGCGGGCTGCCGCCGGCGCTGCTCGAGGAGTTCGACGCCCAACGGCTGCTGCGCGTGCCCATGCGCCCGGGCAATCGCAGTCTCAACCTTTCGAACGCCGTCGCCGTGGTGGTGTACGAGGCCTGGCGGCAGCTGGGCTTTTCCGGCGCCGGCTGACGCGCGTCTCTTCCTTCGGATCCCGCGCCAGCAGGCGCTCCACTGCCTGCTGCGGAGCGAGACGCCCCTCGAGCACCGCGCACACCGCCTGTGTGATCGGCATCTCGACGCGCTCGCGCGCCGCACGCCGGAGGGCTTCACGCGCCGAATGCACGCCCTCGGCCACGTGCCCCAGGCGGTGCAGAATTTCCTCCAGCGGCCGGCCGCGCGCCAGTTCCATGCCAACGCGACGGTTGCGCGACAAGTCGCCCGTCGCCGTCAGTATCAGATCGCCCGCACCCGCGAGTCCCATGAAGGTTCGCGCCTCTCCGCCCAGAGCGACGCCCAGGCGCGTGATCTCCGCCAGCCCGCGGGTAATCAGCGCGGCGCGCGCGTTCTGTCCGAGGGCTAGCCCATCGGCGATGCCGACGGCGATGGCCATCACGTTCTTCACCGCGCCGCCGATCTCGACGCCGGCAAGGTCAGCGCTGTAATACACGCGCAGCCGGCCGCCGTGCAGGGTCTTCGCGGCGGCACGCGCAAACGCGGCATTCGAAGATGCAAGCGTCAGGGCGCAAGGCAGTCCGCGCGCCACTTCCAGCGCAAAGGACGGTCCGGACAGCGCGCCGCAGGCAGCCCGCGCCCCGAGCACCTGCGCGACGATCTGGTGCGGCAGCATCCCCGTTCCGCTTTCGAACCCCTTGCATAGCCATACGAGGGGCACCTCGCGCCCGGCCCTTGCCGCAATTGCGCGCAGGCCTGAAACCGGCGTGGCGCACAGATACAGATCCGCGTCCTCAGGCCAGAGGGCGCTCACGGCAAGCTGCGCCGGCAATTCAATCTCCGGGAGATAGCGAAGGTTGCGGTGCTCGCGCGCGATGGACTCCGCCTGCGCTGCGTCACGCGCCCACAGCGTCACTGCATGCCGCGCGCTCAGCACCGCCGCGAGCGCCGTACCCCAGGCGCCCGCGCCCAGCACTGCGACGCGCGTCACGCCCCCCAGACGAGATTCGCCCGCAGGTAACCGTTGGCGCCGTCGGGGTGACGCACGCGCAGCCAGCCGCCGGTCGCCGCGCCTAGCAGTTCCAACGCCACGTTCTGCGCGGCGACGAAGGCCGCGGGCGCGCCATCCTCGGGGCGCACGCGCGCCTGCGCCGACGGCGCGGTAACCACCACCATGCGCTGCTCGACAAGGCGCTTGCGCTCCACCCAGGTGAGCGCGCCGGCATGGTCGCG
>JAABQT010000127.1 GCA_011391295.1 Betaproteobacteria bacterium | reverse complement strand
CTGCGCGGCGTCGGTGACCAGCAGCCCGCGCAGTGCGCTCGCCTTGTCGAGGGCCTCCTCGGGCGTGTCGCCGCCGAATTCGATCATCAGCCAGGCCTTGCCCTCGGGCAGGAGCTTGAGGTCCTGCAGCTTCAGCCCGCGCTCGCGCAAGCCGCCAATGATCTTTTCGTCGAGCCCTTCGCAGGCGATCGGCCCGGCGGCCAGCACCTGCGGCACCGCGTCGCCCGCGGCATAGATGTCGGCATAGCCCTGAACCAGCAGCACCCGGTGGCGCGGACTGTTTACCAGCCGCGCCTTCGCCTGCAGCGTCAGCGCGCAGGTTCCCTCCGAGCCCACCAGTGCGCGCGCGACGTTGAAACCGTTCTCGGGCAGCAGCTGGTCGAGGTTGTAGCCCGAAACGCGGCGCTTGATTTTCGGAAAGCCGTTGCGGATCTGCTCGCCGTAGGTGTCGGCGAGGATCTTCAGCCCGCGGGTGATCTCGGCCTGGCGGTCGTTGCGCGCGAGGATGCGCTGGAATTCCGCGTCGTCCGTGGGTCCGCACCAGAAGCGCGCGCCGTCGTAAGTCAGCACCTCCAGCGCCTCGATGTTCTCCACCGTCTTGCCGGCCATCACCGAGTGCGCGCCGCAGGAGTTGTTGCCGATCATGCCGCCCAGCGTGCAGCGGCTGTGGGTGGCCGGGTCCGGGCCGAAGGTGAGGCCGTGCGCCTCCGCGGCGCCGCGCAGGCTGTCGCAGACCACGCCCGGCTCCACCAGCGCCGTGCGCGCCCGCGCATCGATCGACAGCACGCGATCCATGTACTTCGAGCAGTCGATCACCACCGCCACGTTCACGCTCTGGCCGCACAGCGAAGTGCCGCCGCCGCGCGCCAGCACCGGCGCTGCATGCGCGCGGCAGGCCGCGAGCGCGGCCACCACGTCCTCGGCGGAGCGCGGCAGCACCACGCCGATCGGCACCTGGCGGTAATTGGAGGCGTCGGAGGCATACGCTGCGCGCGCGCCCGCGTCGAAACGCACTTCTCCCGCGACCGCAGCCGCGAGCGCGGCCCGCAATTCCTTCATGCCGCCAGTGTAGCGGGATCGAGCGCGCCGATCACCGGCGGCAGCGGGCAATCCAGCGTCGCGGCAACCGCGCGCACCAGCTCCGCTTCCGCCAGGCGAAATACGCCATCGGCGGCCGCGGTCTCGAGACAGGCCTTGAGCACGCGCGGCTTGGAGAACGGCTCGAGGTGGCGCAGCCGCTCGAGCGATGCGCCGATGCCCACGCCGGTGAGCTGCGCCACCGGCATCAATCCGGGCAGCTCGATGCCCAGGATCGCCCTGCCCTTGGCGTGCGCCGCCGCCGCGTCGCTGTTGGACGCGTGCGCGATGAGCGACAGCACGATGTGCGTGTCTTGCGCCACGTCCTGCACTTTCCTGAACTTGGTGGGAATCGGCTTGCCCGCGCCCGCGCGCAGGTGCTGATGCAGCAGCGTCGCCTGCACGAACTCGGATAGCGTGACTTTGCCATCGGCCTGCACCAGCCGATTGACCTCGACAAGAAATGCGTCACGGTGTTTCTGCGGCAGCTGCTTGAGCGCCGGCAGCGCAAGCTCGATGAGCAGCAGCGCCTGATGCCGCCCGACGCCTTCGAGCGTGCCGTGGCCGCCGAGCAGTTCCGCGATCACCTGCTGCGCGCCTTCGGGCCTCGCCAGGCGGCGCCGCAGCTCTTGGGGCAGCCGTTCCAGAAGCCTGCGCGCGTGATCGACGTGCTCAGGCCTGGGCGCGCTCAGCGCCGCCGCAAGCATCGCCGCGGTACCGATGCCGCCGACCACTTTCACGATATTGCCCGCGCCGTCGAGCACCGCGCGGCGCCCGTCGTCGTAGTGGCCACCGGGTCGCGTGCGCCGGTATTCCTCGCGCTGGAAGCGCGGATGCGCGCGGCGGATGCGCTCCTCGATCGGCGGGTGGGTGGGAAAGGTCCACCAGTGCACCGCGGCCGGCAGGAAGAACATGTGCGACAACTCCTGCACGTGCAGGCCGCGCAGCGTGGTGCCCGCGTGCAGCAGCGAGACGGCGTCGAGCGCGCCGGCAATGCCGTCGGGGTTGCGCGTGAACTGCACGCTCGCCGCGTCCGCCAGCAGCTCGCGCTGGCGCGAAATCGCCGCCTTGATGGCCTCGGCGGCAAACGAGCCCGGGAAGCCGATGAATGCGACCAGGGTGCCGAACATCGCACTCACGGCTTCGCCGCCGATTTCCTCCCGGCTCTTGCCGCGCACCCCCTGCGCCGCGCCGTACACCAGGCGTTCGCCGAATTCACCGAAGCAGGTGAGACCCGCGAGCAGGCCGACCAGCCGCAGGTTGAGCGCCATGTCGCCGTTCAGGAGATGGCTGAATTCGTGCCCCATCACCCCCTGCAGCTCGTCGCGGGTGAGTTTGTGCGCCATGCCGCGCGTGACCACGATCACGGCTTCGTTTGGCGAATGTCCCGCGACGAGGGCGTTGATCGCGTCATCAGTGGCCAGCAGGTACACGGGCGGCACTGCGATGCCGGAGGCGATCGCCATCTCCGCGACGACGTTCAGCACACGAGTTTCGGGGGGCGTCGCGCGGCCGCGCTCCAGGAAGTGCGCGCCCAGCATGTCCGCCACCGCCGGACCGGCTTCGCTCAGTTTCCAGATACGCCAGCCCGAGACCGCCGCGATGACCGCCCCGACGAGGCCGGATACCGCGATGTGAAAGCCGGCCGGAACACGGAACAGCACGTGCAAATAGGTGCCCGGCAGGCCGCGCCATACCAGTTCCTCGCCGCCGGACAGGGGCAGCAGACCGTACAGGCCGAACATTGCATACACCAGAGCCGCGGCGATATTGAAACAAAAGACGACGAACGCGGCGGCGAGGAAGTACCAGAGCAGAAGCCAGCGCGAAGTGCGGCGCGCAAGCTCCTGCTGGTCGAAAAAATCCAAGGCCGTGCTAGAACTTGACCTTCGGCGCCTTGCGCTCTTCGGCCGACTCGGTGGCCTTCAGCAGCATCGCCTCGGTGAACGAGAACATGCCGGCGATCACGTTGTCGGGGAAGGTTTCACGCCTGGTGTTGTAGACCATCACCGCGTCGTTGAAGCCCTGGCGCGCGAACGCCACCTTGTTCTCGGTGCTGGTGAGTTCCTCCTGCACCTGCAGCACGTTCTGATTCGCCTTGAGGTCCGGGTAGGCTTCGAACACCGCGAGCAGGCGCCCCAGCGCGCCGCCGAGCACGCCTTCGGCCTGCGCCAGCCCTGCCATCGCCGCCGGCTCGCCCGGCGCCGCCGATGCGCGCTGTGCCGCGTTCACCGCCGCACCGCGCGCCGCGATCACCGACTCCAGCGTCTCGCGCTCGTGCGTAAGGTAGCCCTTGGCGGCCTCCACCAGATTCGGAATCAGGTCGTAGCGGCGCTTCAACTGCACGTCGATCTGCGCAAACGCGTTCTTGAAACGGTTGCGCAGCGCCACCAGCCGGTTGTAGATCGAAATCGCCCACGCCGCGAACGCGACGAGGAGTGCGAGGATGATCCAGCCACCGATGCCCATTGCGCTTCTCCCCATGGCGTAAATCCGCCTCGGCTACTATAGCGCATGCTTTCGTTCCTGTGCCGCGAGGCGGATTCATGGACCCACGCAGACGTGAACTATTGGGCGCGCTCGCCGGACTCGCGCTGATGGACGCCGCGTCCGCCAGCCAAGCGATGCGGGCGCGTGCGATACCGTCGAGCGGCGAAAAGCTGCCGGTCATCGGCGCGGGCACCTGGCAGAGCTTCGATGTGGGTGGAGACGCCGCCGCGCGCGCGCCGCTGAAGGAGGTATTGCGCGTGTTGTTCGCCGGCGGCGGCCGCGTGGTGGACTCCTCGCCCATGTACGGCTCGAGCGAGTCGGTGCTCGGGGACCTGTGCAGCGAGCTGGGCATCTGCGCGCCGCTGTTCCTCGCCACCAAGGTGTGGGCGCGCGGCCGGGTGGCGGGCCAGAGCGAAATGCAGCGCTCCATCGAGCGCATGCGCGCCGGGCGCATGGACCTGATGCAGGTGCACAACCTGCTCGACGTCGAGACACATACCAAGACGCTGCGCGAGTGGAAGGCGGCGCAGCGCGTGCGCTACATCGGCATCACGCACTACACCGCCTCGGCGCACGCGCAGGTCGAGCGCTGGCTGAAGACCAGGCAGTACGACTTCCTGCAGATCAACTACTCGCTCGCCGAGCCGGAGTCGGAGCGCACGGTCCTGCCGCTTGCGGCGCAGCTTGGCGTCGCCGTCATCGTCAACCGGCCCTTCGCCACCGGCGGGATGTTCCGGCGCGTGCGCGGCAAGCCGCTGCCGCCCTGGGCCGCCGAGCTCGGCATCGCCAGCTGGGCGCAGTATTTCCTCAAGTGGATCGTTGCGCACCCGGCGGTGACCTGCGCCATCCCGGCCACCGGCAACCCCGTGCACATGCAGGACAACCTTGCTGCGGGAACAGGCGCCATGCCCGACGCCGCGCAGCGCCGCCGCATGGCGCAGTACTACGCGTCGCTCTAGTCGAAATCGGGCGCAGGAGAAGGCGGTATTCATGGCACTCCCGCAAGATGGCGGCCGGCGATCCAGCCGAAAGTCATGGCGGGCCCGAGCGTGATGCCGGGCCCCGGATAGTTGCCGCCCATGATGGACAGCGCGTCGTTGCCCGCGGCATACAGTCCGGGGATCGGACGCTTGTGCTCGTCGAGCACCTGGGCGTTGCCGTTGGTGGCGATCCCTGCGTAGGTACCGAGGTCGCCGATTTCCACGCGGATGGCATAGAACGGCGGCTTCACGATCGGCGCGATGCAGGGGTTGGGCCGGATGTCCGCGTCGCCGTAGAAACGGTTATAGGCGTTGTTGCCTTTGTGAAAAATGGGGTCCGTCCCCATTTGCGCGTGCTGGTTGTAGCTTGCCACGGTGGCTTCAAGCGCCGCGTCGATTTCCGCCTTGTGCGCCAACTCCCCGATGGTGTCGCCGCTCAATAGATAGCCGGATGCGAGGTGCGGGCCCAGCGGCAGCGGCCGCGGCTTGACGTAGCCCAGGCCGTAGGCGCGGATAGCCCGGTGGTCGGTGACGAGCCACGCGTGCGTTTCGCCGGCTTTCATGAGCGCCTGGATGAAGTCGTGGTACGAGTTGCCCTCGTTGACGAAGCGCAGGCCCTTGCTCGTCACCGCGATCACGCCGGGTTTCGCGCGGTCGATGAAATGTGGAAACAGGCCGTAAGACCCGTCGCCGCGCGGCACGCGCGACACCGGCACCCAGGCCGCCGCGTTGGGCAGCGATTCATCCAGCCGCCCGCCGATACTTTGCGCCAGCCTGAGGCCGTCGCCGGTGTTGCCCGGCGGCGCGGGCGAGAAATGCTCGTCATGGGGAAAGAGCTTCTTCACGCGTTCCGCGTCGCGCGGAAAGCCGCCGCAGGCCAGCACCACGCCCTTGCGCGTTTTCAAGCGCACCTCATGGCCGTCGCGC
>JAABQT010000126.1 GCA_011391295.1 Betaproteobacteria bacterium | reverse complement strand
CAGCATGCCCTGCCGCACGGCGTACCGATCGCCGTGCAGGCGGCGCGCAACTTGCTGAAGGAAATCCCGCGCGTCGTCGCCGCGGTGCGGCCGGACAATCAGGTAACAGCGCGCGCCCTGGCCGCCGAAGGCTGCGAGGTCGTGATTTGCGAGCACGCCGCGCAAGGCATGGGTGCGAGCCTCGCCTGCGCCGCGCGCGCCGCGGGCGCGGCGGACGGCTATCTGGTGGCGCTCGCCGACATGCCGTTCGTGCGCCCGAGCACCATCGCCGCGGTGCGCGACGCACTGTCGCAGGGCGCCGCGCTGGCGGCACCGTACTTTCGCGCGCGCCGCGGGCACCCGGTGGGTTTTGCCGGCAGTCTTCTCGACGCGCTGCAGGACCTCGCGGGCGACGAGGGCGCGAAGCGTCTGGTGGATGCGCATGCCGCGCAACTGGTCAAGGTGCCGGTGGGCGACCCGGGCGCGATCCGCGACATCGACAAGCCGGCGGACCTCGCGCCGCCGCTTGCGGTGTAGCGCTGCGGCTTTCGGGTAGACTCGCCACACGCATTCAAGAGGCGCAACGCAGCGTGGAAACTGCTCAGCGCGCTGTGTTGTTCGCGGACGTCACCGACAGCACGCGCATCTACGAGACGCTCGGCGACGCGCAGGCGCATACGCTGATCGAGCAGCTGCTGTGGGTGCTGGGCAACGCCGCCGCCGGCCACGGCGGCACGGTGGTGAAGAAGCTCGGCGACGGCATGGTGTGCGCCTTTGCTACGTCGGATGCGGCCTGCCGGGCCGCATGCGACATGCAGCTCGCCGCGCTCAGCACGCCGGCGGCACGCCCCGCCGATCGCCTCGCGGTGCGCATCGGCTTCACTTTCGGCCCGGTGGTGCTGTCGGACGGCGATGTATTCGGCGACACGGTCAACGTGTGCTCGCGGCTGGTGGCGCTCGCCAACCCCGAGCAGGTGCTCACCACCCAACAGACCATGGCGGAGATGGCGCCCGAGCTGCGCGCGCGCTGCCGGGAGTTGTTTCCGATCCGCGTGCGCGGCCGCCACGAGGAGATCACCGCCTGCAACGTGCGATACCGCGAAGATCTCGACGCCACCGAGACCAACCTGAGGCTCACGACGCTCACGCGCGCGCGCGAGCTGGTGCTCAAGCTCACCTACGGCGGCGAGCTGCGCGTGGTGCGCACCGCCGGCTCGGGGCTGCGCATCGGCCGCGACAAGGACAACGACATGGTGGTGGAAAGCCACTTCGCCTCGCGCTCGCACGCCCGCGTCTATCCGCGCGAAGGGCATTTCGTGCTGCAGGACCTGTCCTCCAACGGCACCTACCTGCTGGCCGACGGCAGCACCTCCGAAATCCTGCTGCGGCGCGAGGAGGCGGTGCTTACCGAGCGCGGCTGGATCGGCCTGGGCAACAGCGCCGCACGCCACGGCGACCATACGCTGCGCTTTCGCGTCGAGCCGGAGGCCGACTAGCCTGTAGAATCGCGGGTCACCTTTTTCCGCGCCCGCCGTGTCCGCCTCCGACCTCCTCGCCCGCACCGACCCCGAACTCTGGGACGCCATCAGCCTGGAGAACCGCCGCCAGGAGGACCATGTGGAGCTGATCGCCTCCGAGAATTACGTCAGTCCCGCGGTGCTCGCGGCGCAGGGGTCGCAGCTCACCAACAAGTACGCCGAGGGCTACCCCGGCAAGCGCTACTACGGCGGCTGCGAATACGTGGACCTCGCGGAGACGCTGGCCATCGAGCGCGCGAAGAAGCTGTTCGGCGCGGACTGGGCCAACGTGCAGCCGCACTCGGGCTCGCAGGCCAACCAGGCCGTGTACGTCACGGTGCTCAAACCGGGCGACACCGTGCTCGGCATGTCGCTGGCGCACGGCGGGCACCTGACGCACGGCTCGCCGGTGAACCTGTCGGGCAAGCTCTATCACTTCGTGTCTTACGGCCTCAATGCGAAAGAGGAGATCGACTACGACGCCGCCGAGCGCCTCGCGCGCGAACACCGGCCGAGACTGATCGTCACCGGCGCTTCGGCCTACTCGCTCGCCATCGACTGGAAGCGCTTTCGCGCCATTGCCGATCAGTGTGGCGCGCTGCTGATGGCCGACATCGCGCACCATGCCGGCCTGGTGGCGGTCGGGCTTTATCCGTCGCCCATCGGCGTGGCCCACTACGTCACCAGCACCACGCACAAGACGCTGCGCGGGCCGCGCGGCGGGCTGGTGCTCGGCATGGGGGATCTCGGCAAGGGCATCGACTCGGCGATCTTTCCCGGGCTGCAGGGCGGGCCGCTGATGCACGTGATCGCCGCCAAGGCGGCGGCCTTCGGCGAGGCGCTCAGGCCCGAGTTCAAGGTCTATCAGCAGCAGGTGCTGGACAACGCCAAGGTCATGGCGCGCGTGCTGATGGCGCGCGGCGTGCGCATCGTGTCCGGGCGCACCGAGTCGCACATGATGCTGCTCGACCTGCAGGGCAAGAACATCACCGGCAAGGATGCGCAAGCCGCGTTGGGCCGTGCGCACATCACGGTCAACAAGAACGCCGTGCCGAACGATCCGGAAAAGCCGACCGTCACCTCGGGCGTGCGCATCGGCACGCCCGCCATGACCACGCGCGGCTTTCGCACCGGCGAGGCGGAACTGCTCGCCGGGCTGGTCGCCGACGTGCTGGAGCGGCCGCGCGACGACGCCAACCTGCGGCGCGTTTCGCTCGAGGTGCAGGCGTTGTGCGCGCGCTTTCCGGTCTACGCGTAGGCTAGGGCGCCATGCGCTGCCCATTCTGCAGCAACGAGGACACCCAGGTGCTGGACACGCGCGCCAGCCCCGAGGCGAGTTCGATCCGCCGCCGGCGCAAGTGCCCGGCCTGCGACAAGCGCTTCACCACCTACGAGCACGTGGACCTGAAGATGCCGCGCCTGGTGAAGAAGGACGGCAGCCGCACCGAGTTCGCGCGCGACAAGCTGGTCGGCAGCATGATGCTCGCGCTCAGGAAGCGCCCGGTGGCCACCGATGCGCTGGAGGGCGCGGTGGCGCGGATCGAGGAAAAACTGAGGTCCTTGGGCGAGCGCGAGGTGAAAACCAGCCGCGTCGGCGACCTGGTGATGCGCGAGCTCGCCAAGCTCGACAAGATCGCCTACATCCGCTTCGCCTCGGTGTACCGCAGCTTCGAGTCGCCGGAGGATTTCCGCGAGGCGGTGCAGGAAGTGAAAAGCAAGAAGCGCAGGAAGTGAGCGCTTTTTCCGCGTTCGACCAGGCGATGATGCAACGCGCGCTGGCGCTGGCGGAGAAGGGTCTGTACACGGCGACGCCCAATCCACGGGTGGGTTGCGTTCTGGTCAAAGGCGAGAAAGTCGTCGGCGAAGGCTGGCACGAGAAGGCCGGCGGGCCGCATGCGGAGGCGCGGGCGTTGGTGCAGGCGAGCGCGGCTTCGAGGGGTGCGACCGCCTACGTGACGCTCGAGCCGTGCAACCACCACGGGAAGACGCCGCCGTGCGCCGAGGCGCTGATCAATGCGAAGGTGGTGCGCGTGGTGGCGGCGATGCGCGATCCGAACCCCGAGTCGAAGAAGGGCGGCGATGCCATTATCGCAGCCGGGATTCCGTTCGAGTCCGGGCTGCTGGAGGAGGAAGCGCGCGAGTTGAACATCGGCTTCGTGTCGCGCATGACGCGCGGGCGGCCCTGGGTGCGCATGAAGATCGCGGCGACGCTCGATGGCCGGACGGCGCTTGGCAATGGTGCGTCGCAGTGGATTACGGGGCCTGAGGCGAGGAAGGACGGACATCGCTGGCGCGCCCGCGCCTGCGCGATCCTGACCGGCGCCGGGACCATCAGGGCGGACAATCCGCAGTTGACGGTGCGCGAGGTGGAGACGTCGCGCCAGCCTTTGCGCGTGATCACCGACAGCCATCTGGAGACGCCGGCGAATGCGCGGATACTGCAGGGAGACAAGGTGCTGATCTTCGCCGCGCGCGAAGGCAAGGCGCCGCCCAATGCCGAGGTCGTGGTGCTGCCCAATCCGCAGGGGAAGGTGGAGCTGAAGAAGATGCTGGAGGAGCTGGGGCGTCGGGGTGTCAATGAGCTGCACGTGGAAGGCGGGTTCAAGCTGAACGGGTCCCTGGTGCGCGAGGGCTGCGTGGACGAGTTCCTGATCTATCTGAATCCCAGCTTCCTGGGGGATTCGGCGCAGGGGATGGTCGATCTCGCCGAGGCGACTTCCCTGGATCGGCGCGTGGCGTTGAAGCTGCGCTCGCTCGAGCGGGTCGGCGACGATATTCGGGTCATCGCGAGGGTCTGATGTTTACCGGGGTCGTGCAGGCGGTAGGAAAGATCGTCAGCGTGAGGCCCTTGGTCGTGGATGCGGGGAAGCTGCCCTTGAACGACGTCCGCAAAGGCGACTCGATCTGCGTGCAGGGCGCGTGCATGACGGTGACGAAGAAGAGCGGCAAGCGGCTCTCGTTCGATGTCTCCGAGGAAACGCTCGAATGCACCACCGGATTGCATCGACCGGGCCCGGTGAACCTGGAGAAGGCGCTGCGCCTCGCCGACCGCCTCGGCGGCCACCTGGTGGCCGGGCATGTGGACGGCGTCGGGCTGGTGACGAAGGTGGAGGGCAGCGTCTACAACTTCCGCGCGCCGAAGGCGGTGGCGAAGTACGTCGCGCCCAAGGGCTCGATCTGCATCGACGGCGTGAGCCTGACGGTCAATCGGGTGAGGGGCGCCGAGTTCGAGGTTAACCTGATTCCGCATACGTTGAAGGTGACGACGCTTGCGCGGCTGAAGCCGGGGAGCGAGGTGAACATGGAGGCGGATCTCGTCGCGCGGTACGTCGAGGGGTTTGCGAAGGCGAGGCACGATCGTTAGAGGAGACGACTATGGCACCGGATCCCACACCGCCCGCAGCTGTCTGTGCGCCCTCGGAAGTCCTGTTGCGCCGCCTCCTCGGCGGCATGTCGGTTTTCACCTTGCTCATGACGCTGCCCCAGGTGCTGACGATATGGGTCGGCCAGCAAGCCGCCGGAGTCTCGGTCTCGTCGTGGAGCGCCTACCTCGTGTCCGCGCTGCTGTGGTTCTGGTTCGGGCTTCAGAAGCGCGACAAGAACATCTACCTGCCCTGCGTCGGCTGGATCGGAATGAACAGCGCCGTGATCGCGGGTGCGCTGGTCTACGGCTAGGCGGGGTTCAAAGGGCGACCTATGTTCAAACAGCAATGCTGGTGGATCACGGGCGCATCGTCGGGAATCGGCGCGGCGCTCGCGCGGGCGCTTGCCGGCAGGGGCGCGAGCGTCATCCTCTCCGGGCGCAATGTTCAGGCGCTGGAAGCGGTGGCGAAGGATTGTCCGGATGCGCTGCTGCTGCCGTTCGAGGCGACGGATTTTTCGGGCATCCCGGAGATAGCGGAGCGCGCCTGGGCCTGGAAGGGCCGCGTCGACGGGCTGGTGAACAACGCCGGCATCTCGCAGCGCTCGCTCGCCCTCGACACGGCGTTCGAGGTCTACCAGCGCATGATCGGCGTCGACTTGCTCGG
>JAABQT010000125.1 GCA_011391295.1 Betaproteobacteria bacterium | reverse complement strand
CAGCTTGGAGATCTCGGCCTGCTGGGCGATGTGCTCGATCAGCTCCGACTTGTTCACGGCGCGCGCTCAGTGCTTGACCGCGATCTGCGTGCCGGGCTTGTCCTCCGCCGCCGGCGGGGGCGGGGGCGACGCCGCCGCCTCCACCTCAGGCAGCGGCTCGGGCTGGCGTTCGAGCGCGATCTCGAGCACCTTGTCGATCCATTTCACCGGAATGATCTCCAGCCGGTTCTTCACGTTGTCCGGAATCTCCGCCAGGTCCTTGACGTTTTCGTCCGGGATCAGCACCGTCTTGATGCCGCCACGGTGCGCCGCCAGCAGTTTTTCCTTCAGCCCGCCGATCGGCAGCACCTCGCCGCGCAGCGTGATCTCGCCGGTCATCGCCACGTCCGCGCGCACCGGAATGCCGGAGAGCACCGACACCATCGCGGTGGCGATGCCGATGCCGGCGCTCGGGCCGTCCTTGGGCGTCGCGCCCTCGGGCAGGTGGATGTGGATGTCGTTCTTCTGGTAGAAATCCGGATTCACGCCGAGCTTGCGGGAACGGTTGCGCACCACCGACAGCGCGGCCTGGATCGACTCCTGCATCACCTCGCCAAGCTTGCCGGTGGTGATGGTCTTGCCCTTGCCCGGCATGGTGACCGTTTCGATGGTCAGCAGCTCGCCGCCCACCTCGGTCCAGGCCAGGCCGGTCACCTGGCCGACCTGGTTCTTCTTTTCCGCCATGCCGAAGCTGTACTTGCGCACGCCGAGGAACTTGTCGAGGTTCTTCGGCGACACGCTGATGCGGTGCGCCTTGCCCTCGGCCGCCTTGCGGTCGGTCAGCAACTGCTTCACTGCCTTGCGGCAGATCTTGGAAATCTCGCGTTCCAGGCTCCTGACGCCGGCCTCACGCGTGTAGTAGCGCACGATGTCGCGCACGGCCGGCTCGCTCACCACCAGTTCGCCGTCCTTCAGCCCGTTATTCGTCTTCTGCCGGAGCAGCAGGTAGCGCATGGCGATGTTGACTTTCTCGTCCTCGGTGTAGCCGGAGAGCCGGATCACCTCCATGCGGTCGAGCAGCGGCGCCGGAATATTCAGCGTGTTGGCGGTGGCGACGAACATCACCTCCGACAGGTCGTACTCGACCTCGATGTAGTGGTCGGTGAAGGTGTGGTTCTGCTCCGGGTCCAGCACTTCGAGCAGGGCGGAGGACGGGTCGCCGCGCCAGTCAGTGCCCAGCTTGTCCACTTCATCCAGCAGGAACAGCGGGTTCTTCACGCCGACCTTGCTCATGTTTTGCAGGATCTTGCCCGGCATCGAGCCGATATAGGTGCGGCGGTGGCCGCGGATCTCGGCCTCGTCGCGCACCCCGCCCAGCGACATGCGGGTGAATTTGCGGTTGGTGGCCCGGGCGATCGACTGGCCGAGGGAGGTCTTGCCCACGCCGGGCGCTCCCACCAAACACAGGATCGGCGCCTTCATCTTGTCGACCCGCGTCTGCACCGCGAGGTACTCGACGATGCGTTCCTTCACCTTCTCCAGGCCGTAGTGGTCACGGTCCAGGATCTCCTGCGCCTGCTTGATGTCCTTGGAAATCTTGGATTTCTTCTTCCACGGCAGATTGACCAGGGTCTCGATGTAATTGCGCACCACGGTCGCTTCCGCAGACATCGGCGACATGAGCTTGAGCTTCTTCAGTTCGGACTCGGCCTTCTTGCGCGCCTCCTTGTGCATGTGCGCGCGCTTGATGCGCTTGTCCATCTCATCGAGGTCGGCGCCCTCCTCGCCTTCGCCCAGCTCCTTCTGGATCGCCTTCACCTGCTCGTTCAGGTAGTACTCGCGCTGGCTCTTTTCCATCTGGCGCTTGACGCGCCCGCGGATGCGCTTCTCCACCTGCAGGATGTCGATTTCGGTCTCCAGCTGGCTCAGCAGGTGCTCGAGCCGCGCCTTGACGTCGAACATCTCCAGCACCTGCTGCTTCTGCTCGAGCTTCAGCGGCAGGTGCGCGGCGACGGTGTCGGCCAGGCGCCCGGCCTCGTCGATGCCCGTCAGCGAAGTCAGGATTTCCGGCGGAATCTTCTTGTTCAGCTTCACATACTGGTCGAACGCCGAGAGCAGCGCGCGGCGCATGGCTTCGATCTCCGCGGGCGGGGTGCCCTCGGCGGGAATCGGCTCGGCTGCCGCCACCCAGTGCGTCTTCAGATCGACGACGTCGCTGACGCGCGCCCGGCTGCCGCCTTCGACCAGCACCTTCACCGTGCCATCGGGCAGCTTGAGCATCTGCAGGATGCTCGACACGCAGCCGATTTCGTACATGTCCTCGGGGCCCGGATCGTCCTTGGCCGCGGATTTCTGCGCCACCAGCAGGATGTTCTTGCCCGCCTCCATGGCGATTTCCATCGCCTTGATGGACTTCGGGCGGCCGACGAACAGCGGGATCACCATGTGCGGGAATACCACCACGTCGCGCAGGGGCAACAGGGGGTACTGGGTGCCGGCGGAAGGCGATTCTGTCATTTCAGCCATGTGCGGGTTCCCGCAGCAAAATCAATGGGGTGAGCGTACACGCAACGCGCGCACGCCGCAACGCGCCAAAGGCAAGGAAGCGTGCCGTTCAGGCCGACGAGCCGGCGACCTTCTGCTGGTCGGAGTAGATCAGCAGCGGTTTGCCGTCGGCCGAGATCATCTGCTCGTCGACCACCACCTTGCTGACATTCTCCAGCGTCGGAAGTTCGTACATGGTGTCGAGCAGCACGCTCTCCAGTATCGAGCGCAGGCCGCGCGCGCCGGTCTTGCGCGCCAGCGCCCTGCGCGCCACCGCGCCGAGCGCGGGATTGCGCAATTCAAGCTCCACGCCCTCCATCAGGAACAGGCGCTGGTATTGCTTGACCAGCGCATTCTTGGGCTCGGTGAGGATCTGGATCAGGGCGTGCTCGTCGAGCTCACCGAGCGCCGCCACCACCGGCAGCCGGCCGACGAATTCCGGGATCAGGCCGTACTTGATCAGGTCCTCGGGCTCCACCGCCTTGAGCAGATCGAAGGTGGCCTTGGAATTGCCGGGCGAGCGCACCTCGGCGCCGAAACCGATCCCGGTCTTCTCGGTGCGGTTGCGCACGATCTTCTCCAGCCCGTCGAACGCGCCGCCGCAGACGAACAGGATGTTGGTGGTGTCGACCTGCACGAAGTCCTGGTTCGGATGCTTGCGCCCGCCTTGCGGCGGCACCGAGGCGACGGTGCCCTCGATGAGCTTGAGCAGCGCCTGCTGCACGCCCTCGCCGGACACGTCGCGTGTGATGGACGGGTTGTCCGATTTCCTCGAGATCTTGTCGATCTCGTCGATGTAGACGATGCCGCGCTTGGCCTTGTCGACGTCGTAGTCGCAGTTCTGCAACAGCTTCTGGATGATGTTCTCGACGTCCTCGCCGACGTAGCCCGCTTCCGTCAGCGTGGTGGCGTCGGCGATGACGAAGGGCACGTTCAGCAGCCGGGCGAGCGTCTGCGCGAGCAGCGTCTTGCCCGAGCCGGTCGGCCCGATGAGCAGGATGTTGGACTTCGCCAGTTCCACCTCGTCGTTCTTCGACAGGTGCTTGAGGCGCTTGTAGTGGTTGTACACCGCGACCGAGAGGATCTTCTTGGCCTGGTCCTGGCCGATCACGTACTGGTCGAGGATGTGGCGGATCTCGTGCGGCGTCGGCAGGTCGGACTTGGCGCCCTTGCCACCCTTGTCGGTGGCGGTCTCCTCGCGAATGATGTCGTTGCACAGCTCGATGCACTCGTCGCAGATGAACACCGACGGCCCGGCGATGAGCTTGCGCACCTCGTGCTGGCTCTTGCCGCAGAACGAGCAGTACAGCAGCTTCTCGCTGGAGGCCGGCTTGTCCGACATCTACACCTGCTCCCGGGAGGTGAGGACCTTGTCCACGATACCGTACTTTACCGCGTCTTCGGCACCCATGAAAAAATCGCGCTCCGTGTCGCGGCCGATGACCTCGACCGTCTTGCCGGTATGCTTGGCGAGGATCTCGTTGAGGCGGCCCCGCAGGAACAGGATCTCCTTGGCGTGGATTTCGATGTCGGTCGCCTGCCCCTGGAAGCCGCCCATCGGCTGGTGGATCATGACGCGCGAGTTCGGCAGGATGAAGCGCTTGTCCTTGTCCCCGGCCGCCAGCAGCAGCGAGCCCATGCTGGCCGCCTGGCCGACGCACAGCGTGCTCACGTCGGGCTTGATGAATTGCATGGTGTCGTACACGGCGAGTCCCGCCGACACCGAGCCGCCGGGCGAATTGATGTAGAAGAAAATGTCCTTGTCCGGGTTCTCGGACTCCAGAAACAGCAGCTGCGCGACGATCAGGTTGGCGGTGATCTCGGTCACCGGCCCGACCAGGAACACCACGCGCTCCTTGAGCAGCCGCGAATAGATGTCGTAGGCGCGCTCGCCGCGCCCCGATTGCTCGATGACCATCGGGATCAATCCGAGTCCCTCGGGGTCGCGCGTGCGCTGTTCCCAGTTCATGCGTTGCCGCCCATCAGCTCGTCGAACGCCACCGCCTTGTCCGCGACTTTCGCCCGGGACAGGACCCACTGCACCACGTTGGCCTCCAGTGCGAGGCCTTCCATTTCCGACAGGCGCTGCGGCTGCATATAGAACCATTTTACAACTTCGGCAGGACTCTCGTAGGAAGCGGCCTCCTGCTCGATCAGGGCGCGCACTTCGGCCGGCTTGGGCTGCAGTCTTTCGGCACGCGCCAGCTCGGCGATAATCAGCCCCAGCGCCACGCGCCGCCTGGCCGCGGCTTCGAAGGTCTGCGGGTCCAATGGCAACTGTTCGATCTTCAATCCGCGCGAGCGCAGGTCGGCGGCCGCGCGCTCCACCAGTTCCTGCGTCTCCATCGCCACCAGCGCCTTGGGCAATTCGAGCGGCGTGGCCGCGAGCAGCGCCTCCAGCGCCTGGGTCTTGAGGCGCGTTTCGACGCGCTTTTTCGCCTCGCGCTCGACATTCTGCTTCACCTCGGCGCGCATTCTGGCGAGGTCGCCGTCCGCCACGCCCAGGCCGCGCGCGAATTCGGCGTCCAGCCCCGGCAGCTGCGCCGCCTCCACGCGCTTCACCTGCAGCGAAAACGAGGCGGTCTTCCCTGCCACGTCCTTGCCGTGGTAATGCGCGGGAAAGGTCACATCGAAAGTCTTCGACTCGCCCGCGCTGCTGCCGCGCGCCGCAGCCTCGAATTCCGGCAGCATGCGGCCCTCTCCCAGCACCAATGCGAATCCCTCGGCCTTGCCGCCGGCGAAAGACTCGCCGCCGATGCTGCCGGAGAAATCCACCGTCACGCGGTCCCCGTCCTGCGCGGGGCGCGCCGCGTCCGCGTAGCTCACGCGCTGCTTGCGCAGGATCTCGATGGTCTTGTCCACCGCGGGTTCGTCCACCTCGATCTGCGGGCGGTCGATCGAGACCCCGGACACGTCGCCGATCTTGAATTCGGGATACACCTCGAAGGTGGCGCTGAATTCGAGCGCGCCGGAGGCGGGCTCCTTCTTCGGTTCGATGCGCGGCCGCCCGGCGACCTTCAGGT
>JAABQT010000124.1 GCA_011391295.1 Betaproteobacteria bacterium | reverse complement strand
GCACCCTGCGCACCGCTGGAGCCCTCAATCTCGCGCTCGCCGCCGCGGTCTGGGTGCTTGCGCGGCCGACGCGCGCGCCGGCGCTCCCGGCGCGCGATGCCGGCGCAGCGGGCGCATTGCATCTGATGCTCGCAGTCGCGTTTCTCACCGGGCTGGCGTCATTCATCTACGAAATCAGCTGGATTCGCATGCTGTCGCTGGTGCTGGGTGCCTCGACGCACTCGTTCGAGCTCATGCTGTCGACGTTCATCCTCGGCCTGGCGCTCGGCGGCTATGCCGTGCGCCGGCGCGTCGATGCCAGTGCCGCACCGGAGCGCCTGCTCGGCTGGGTGCAGCTGGCCATGGGGCTGCTGGCCCTGTCGACCCTGCTGGTGTACGACCGCAGCTTCGAGCTGATGGAAACCCTGATGCAGGGGCTGGCGCGCAACGACGCCGGCTACCTGCTGTTCAACCTTTCGGGGCAGGCGATTGCGGGCCTGGTGATGCTGCCCGCGACGTTCTGCGCGGGGATGACGCTGCCGCTCATCACCGGCGCGCTGTTGCGCCTGGGCGCGGGCGAGGGCGCCATCGGCCGCGTCTACGCCGCCAACACGCTGGGGGCGATTGCCGGGGTCCTGTTCGCGGTGCATATCGGGCTGCCCGTGCTCGGTTTGAAGGGCGCCCTGATCGCCGGCAGCCTGGTGGACGCCACGCTCGGGCTGTACCTCCTGCACCGCTACGCTGCGCCGCGCACGCAGTTCATCGCCGCTGCCGTGGCCTGCGTGGCGCTGTTCGTGCCGATCACGGCCTGGTTCCACCTGGACGTCAACAAGATGACTGCGGGCGTGTTCCGCCATGCCGACCTGGCGAGCTCGCGCGACGCGAAGATCCTGTACGAAAAGGACGGCAAGACCGCCACCGTGCACCTGGTGCAGTATGGATCCGCGACCAGTATCCGCACCAACGGCAAGTCCGACGGCTCGATCAATCTCTCCGACGATGCGGAGCGCCATCGCGGCACGGACGAGATCACCATGGTGCTGACCGGCGCGCTGCCCCTGGCGCTCAAGCCCGAGGCGCAGAGCGTCGCGGTGATCGGGATCGGCACCGGCCTCACGGCGCACACCCTGCTGCAGAGCCTGAGCATCGGGCGCGTCGAGACCGTGGAAATCGAGTCGGCGATGGCCGAGGCCGCGCGCGGCTTCATTCCGCGCAATGGGGCGGTGTTCTTCGATCCGCGCAGCACCATCATCATCGACGATGCCAAGACCTATTTCTCGTCGCGCCAGCGGCGCTATGACGTCATCGTCTCGGAGCCCTCGAACCCCTGGGTGAGCGGAGTGTCCAGCTTGTTCACGCGCGAGTTCTACCGGCGCATCCGCGGCCACCTGGCCACCGCCGGCCTCCTGGTGCAGTGGTTCCAGCTGTATGAAATTGACGCGTCGCTGCTGGCCTCGGTGATGCGCGCCCTGGGCGAGGAGTTCGCGCACTACGCCGTGTATGCACCGACCGACCATGACGTGCTGATCGTGGCGGGAGACGTCGCGCCGCCGCCGCCCCAGGCGCGAATTTTCGCGCAGCCCGGCGTCGCGCGGGAACTGCGCAACGTGTACCTGAGCACCGTCGGCGATCTCGACGCGCGCTATCTCGGCAGCCGCGTCACGCTCGAGCCGCTGCTGGCCAGCTACGGCATGCGCGCCAACTCCGACTACGATCCGGTGCTGGATCTCAATGCGGCGCGCCATCGCTTCACGGAACGCAGCGCCACTGCGGTGGTGGCGCTGCTCAACCTGGGCGTCCCGGTGCTGGAGATGCTCGAACCTGGCTTCGCGCGGCGGCCGACCAGCCCCGGGCATGCGGGCGCGTATTCCTTCGAGCGTGTCGAAAACGCCCGCCAGGCGGCCTACGCGCGCGACTTCCTGCTGCGCCCGGTTGCGCCGGCGCCCGAGGGCATCCCGACGCAGTTGCAGAAGGATCTGGAGGTGGTGAAGCTGCGGCTGCTGGAATGCCGCCGCCCGCGCGAGTTCGACGTCTGGCTGCACAGCCTGCTGCGGGTCGCAGGCCTGGTCAATCCCTTCCTGCCCGCCGCCGAGGCGAAAGCGGTTTGGGCGCGCATCGCCGGCGCGGCGTGCGTGGCCGGGCTGCTCGATTTTCAGCGCCGCTGGATCGCCCTGTTCGGCGCGGTGGCTGCGCGCGACGCCGTCGCCATGGCAGACCTGGCCGCCGCGCTCCTGCATGCCACGCCCGAACTGCACGCCGAGGCGCGCGAGTACCTGCTGATGGCGGCGATGGCGGGCGCCATCGCGTCCGGGCGCCGGGAATTCGCACTCGAGCTCTGGGACCAGCAGCGGGACCGGATTGCCAGCGGTGCGGATCAACCCGTGTTCCGGCTGCTGCGTTGTCACTCCGAGCCGGAGAGCCCGGCGCGCTGTGCCGGGGCATTCCGGAACTACGCAGCGCGCTGAGCGCGCTACTGCTCCATCTTGCGCCGCTCTCGCGTGGGCCCGCGGCCCGCATAGGGATTGCGCCCGGTGCGGAATTCCACGCGCATCGGCGTGCCGCGCAATTCGAACGTGTCGCGGAACACGCCCTCCAGGTAGCGCCGGTAGCTGTCCGGCAGCTCGTCGAGGGAATTGCCGTGCACGATGATGCGCGGCGGATTCTGGCCGCCCTGGTGCGCGTAGCGCAGTTTGGGACGCCGCATTCCCTTGCGCGGCGGCGGCTGGCGCTCCACCGCGGCGATCAGCGTGCGCGTCAGCCTGGGCGTCGACATCTTGGCCATCGCCGCGGCGTAGGCCGCGTCGACCGAGCGCATCAGCTCGCCCAGTCCCTTGCCGCTCTTGGCCGACAGGTAATGCGTCTCGGCGAAACCGAGAAACACGAATTTCCAGGCCAGTTCGCGCTTGATGCTCTCGCGGGCATCCTTGCCCGCCGCGTCCCATTTGTTCACCGCGATCACCAATGCGCGTCCGCGCTCCAGGATGTAGCCCGCGACGTGCGCGTCCTGCTCGGAGATTCCGTCTTGCGCGTCCAGCACCAGCACGGCGACGTTGGACTGCTCGATCGCCTGCAGCGTCTTGACGATGGAAAATTTTTCCGTGGTCTCGCCCTGCTTGCCGCGCTTGCGCAGGCCCGCGGTATCCACCAGCGTGTAGCGTCGGCCCGCGCGCTCGAACGGCACCTCGATCGCGTCGCGCGTGGTGCCGGGCTCGCCGAAGACAATCACGCGCTCTTCGCCGACCAGCGCGTTCACCAGCGTGGATTTGCCGACGTTCGGCCTGCCGACGATGGCGACGCGCGGGTGCTTGTCGCGCGCTTCGTCCGTGGCTTGCCCGGTGCGCGGGAAATCCGCCAGCACGCCTTCGATCAGGTCGGCGACGCCGTCGCCATGCGCCGAGGAAATGGGCTGCGGCATGCCCAGGCCGAGGGCGTGGAATTCCGCCACGGCAGCATCGCTCGCCATGCCCTCGCACTTGTTCACCACCAGCCACACCCGGGACGGCAGCTTGCGCAGGCGCGCGGCGATCAGCTTGTCGTCGTCGTGCAGCCCGCCCCGGCCATCGGTGAGGAACACCACGGCATCGGCCTCGGCGATGGCCTGGGCGGCCTGGCGCGCCATCTCGACGAAGATGCCGTCCTTGGCGCCGGGGTCGAGGCCGCCGGTGTCGATGACGAAGAACGGGCGCTCGCCGAGCCGCCCTTCCCCGTAGTGGCGGTCGCGCGTCACGCCGGGCACGTCGACCACGATGGCGTCCCGGCGGCGCGTCAGCCGGTTGAACAGGGTGGACTTGCCGACATTGGGGCGCCCGACCAGCGCGATGACAGGCTTCAAACGCCGCTCCCGCCTAGGGCGCCAGCGCGAACAGGCCGCCGTCGCGCGTCTGCACCAGGAATCCGGCGGGCAGGCGCAAGGGCGCGGCGCGTACCGCGCTGCCATCGGTGGCGATGCGCGCCAGGAATACCCCGGCGTCGCGCGACAGGAAGTGCACGTAGCCCTGCAGGTCGCCCACCACGATCTGCGCATCCAGCGGCAGGGGCAGCGACAACTGGCGGTGCGCAAGCCGGTCCTGTTTCCACAGGCTGCGGCCATTGCTGCGCTCGAGGGCGTGCACGGCGCCGCGATCGTCGCTGACGTAAACGTAGCGCGCATCGGCGCTCGCCCCGGTCACGCTGGACATGTCGCGCGCCCACAGCGGGCTGCCGTTGTGCGCGTCGAAGCAGGCGACCTTGCCTTGAAAGGCCGCGGCGCAGACCTCGCGCCCGATCACCACCGGATCGCCCACCACGTCGGTCACGCGCTCCAGTTCCGTTGCGCCCTTGGGCAGCGCCACTGCGGCTTCCCAGCGCACGGCGCCGGTTTGCAGCGCCAGCGCCACCAGCCTGCCGCCGGCAAAACCCGCGTAGAGCGAGTCCCCCCGCGCCGTCATGCCGGCGGGCGTGCGCACCATCAGCGACGCGGGCGCGCGCTGGTAGGCCCAATGCCGCTTGCCGTCCTCGACGCCAAGAGCATGCACGCGGCTATCGGCGCTGCGCACCAGGACCAGCCCGCCGGTTACGCGCGGCGCGGCCAGCACCTCGCTCGACACGCGCGCGCGCCAGCGCAGCGCGCCCTGGCCGGCCTCGAGCGCGAACACGTCGCCATCGTCGCTCGCGACGACGACCGTGCGCTCGTCCGCGCCCACGCCGCCAGAGAGCCGCGCATCGAGCTCCTGCCGCCAGATCTCGCGCCCGTTCGACGCGTCGAGGCGCACGACGGTACCGCCGCGCGATGCCGCGTATACGCTGTCGCCCGCGAGCGCAGGCTGGAATACGAAGGCCTCCGCGCCGCCCACGGAGGCAGACCAGAGCATGCGGGGTGCGCGCGCCTGCTGCAGCACCGGCAACTCCGCCGGTTTCGGGCCAGCCGACCCGGAACCAAAGCAGCCGGCCATCGCCGGCAGCAGCAGGACCAGCGCCGCACCCCGAGCCGTGCTCAACTGCCGAGCGCGTCCAGGCGCATCTGCACGCTGTCGCGGAACGCGCCGGCGCTGGCGTTCGCCTTCTCCAGCGCGAGTTGGTAAGCGGCCCGCGCCTCGGCCGGCTGGTTCCTTGCGACCAGGACGTCACCCCTGAGCGCCGCGAACTGCGCGGCATACGCGTCCAGCGGCTTGTCCGCCAGCAGCTTGAGCGCGTCGTCGGTTTCCTTCTCGTCGAGCAGCAGCGCGGCGAGGCGCAGCCGCGCCAGATCGCGAAAGTCTTCCGCGGGCGAGCGCCCGAGCACCCATTGCAGCTGCGCCTTCGCGCTCTTCACTTCGCCGCGGTCGAAGTGAAAACGCGCCGCCGCCATCGCCCCCATCGAGGCGTACAGGCTGCGTGCGTGGCCCTCGGTGAGCGCACCGCCGGCGTCGCGCAGCGCCTTGGCGTCGCCCGCACGCGCAGCCGCCGCCAGTGTCTCGTACAGCTGGCTGGCCTGCAGCGCCGCGTTGCGCTCGTACCAGCGCCAGGCGCCCCAGCCGGCCACTGCAATCGCCGCGGCAATCACTGTCAGGAGGATCAGGTTGCCGTACTGCTTCCACCAGGCCTTGAGCTCGTCGAGCTTCTCCTGTTCTTCCAGATCGAGGTTTTGCAATGCCATGGCTAGGATTCCTTGAGAAAATCTTTGAGTTGGCGCGCCAGCCCGCCCCGGGCGACGCGTGCCTGCGGCC
>JAABQT010000123.1 GCA_011391295.1 Betaproteobacteria bacterium | reverse complement strand
GCTGGCCTACATCCGGCAGCATCGCCTGTACCTCTGATGGACATCCGCAAGAAACAACGCGCGGTGCTCGAGGCGCTGGAGGACGTGAAAGGCCATGACATCGTGGTGTTCAACGTCGGGCGGCTGTCGCCGTTCTTCGAGCGCGTGGTGATCGCGAGCGGGGACTCGGGGCGGCAGGTGAGGGCGCTGGCCGCCAGCGTGCAGGAGAAGATGCGCGGGCTCGGGGCGCAGGTGCACGGCGTCGAGGGCCAGGCGACCGGCGAGTGGGTGCTGGTGGATCTCGGCGACATCGTGGTGCACGTGATGCATCCCGCGGTGCGCAGCTACTACAACCTGGAGGAGATCTGGGGTGGCAAGCAGGTGAAGCTCGCGAGCCGTGGCAAAGCTCTACCTCGTCGCGCACGGCGCTAGGTTGCGCGGCTGGGCGGCGCAGGCGCGCGACGAATACCTGCGTCGCATGCCCCGCGGCTACGCCGTCGAGTGTGCACAGGCGGCGCCGCGCAACGCGCGCGTCGTCGCCCTGGATGAGGGTGGCCGCGAGTTCACCACCGCGCAGTTCGCGGCGCAGCTCGGGCGCTGGGTGGGCGGGCAGGCGCCGGTCGCGTTCGTCATCGGCGGGCCCGACGGGCTGGACGCAGAGACAAGGAACTCGGCGACGCTGCTGCTGCGGCTGTCCTCGCTCACGCTGCCGCACGCGCTGGCGCAGGTGCTGCTCGCCGAGCAGTTGTACCGCGCGGCCGCGCTGATCACCGGGCACCCGTATCACCGCGGCTAGGACCAGGGGCGGCGCCCCCGTTACCCCCGCTATCGCTTTGCTAAACTGCGCCGCTCGGCGCATCCATGGCACAACCGCTTGATCGCAGCATCTATCTAGCCTCGCGCAGCCCGCGCCGGCGGGAATTGCTCGGCCATATCGGCGTCAAATTCCACCTGCTGCTGTTCCGCAACCGCGCCGACGCGGCGCCGGACGTGGACGAGGAGCCCCAGCCGGGGGAGGCGCCGCGCGATTACGTGCTGCGCGTGGCGCGCGCCAAAGCCGGAGCCGGATGGCGGCGCATGCTGGAGCGCAACCTGCCGCGCCACCCGGTGCTCGCCGCCGATACCTCCGTGGCGCTCGAGGGTCGCATCTTCGGCAAGCCGCTCGACCGTGCCGACGCCATCGCCATGCTCACCGCGCTCTCGGGCAAGCGCCACGAGGTGCTCACCGCGGTGGTGGTGCAGTACGAAGACGAGGTGGAAACGGCGCTGTCGGTGTCCGACGTGCAGTTTCGCGACCTGGCGCCCGAGGAGATCCAGGAATACGTCGCCACCGGCGAGTGCGACGACAAGGCGGGCGCCTATGCGATCCAGGGTCGCGCGGCGCTGTTCGTCAGCGAGATCCGCGGCAGCCAGTCCGGCATCGTCGGCCTGCCGTTGTACGAAACCGCCCAGTTGCTGCAGCGCATGGGAACCTGGCGTGAGCGAAGAAATCCTCGTTAACATCACGCCGCAGGAAACGCGCGTCGCGGTGGTGCATGCCGGCGTGGTGCAGGAACTGCTGGTGGAGCGCGAGGCGAACCGCGGCCTGGTCGGCAACATCTACATGGGCCGCGTGGCGCGCGTGCTGCCGGGCATGCAGTCGGCCTTCGTCGAGATCGGCCTGGAGCGCGCGGCGTTCCTGCACGTCGCCGACATCTGGGAGCAGAGGAAGCAGATCGGCGAGCCCGCCAAGCCGATCGAGAAGATCCTCGCCGAAGGCCAACCGGTGCTGGTGCAGGTGGTGAAGGACCCCATCGGCACCAAGGGCGCGCGCCTGTCGACCCAGATCTCGATCGCCGGCCGCATGCTGGTGTACCTGCCGCAGGACCCGCACATCGGCATCTCGCAGCGCATCGAGGACGAGAACGGCCGCCAGGCGCTGCGCGACAAGTTGAAGGCCCTGCTGCCCGCCGAGGAGAAAGGCGGGTTCATCATCCGCACGCTCGCCGAGGGCGCCGACGACGCGGAGCTGCGCACCGACGTCGAGTTCCTGCGCGCCCTGTGGTCGGACATCCGCGGCCGCGCGCTCGGCGCCGAGCCGCCGCGGCTGCTGCACCAGGGCCTGTCCCTCGCGCAGCGCGTGCTGCGCGACATGGTGACCCGGGACACTGCGGTGGTGCACGTCGATTCGCGCGAGAATTACCAGAAGCTGGCGGCATTTTCCCGCACCTACATGCCCGAGGTGAGCGGAAAGCTGGCGCACTACACCGGCGAGCGGCCGCTGTTCGACCTGTACAACGTCGAGTCCGAGATCGAGAAGGCGCTGTCGCGGCGCGTGGACCTGAAGTCCGGCGGCACGCTGTTCATCGACCAGACCGAGGCCATGACCACCATCGACGTGAACACCGGGGGCTTCGTCGGACAGCGCAATTTCGACGACACGGTGTTCAAGACCAACCTCGAGGCGGCGCAGGCCATGGCGCGCCAGCTGCGCCTGCGCAACCTCGGCGGCATCATCATCGCGGACTTCATCGACATGGAAAGCGACGAGCACCGTGCCGCGGTGCTGCAGGAGCTGAAAAAGGCGCTCGCGCGCGACCGCACGCGCATGTCGGTGAACGGCTTCACGCAGCTCGGCCTGGTGGAGATGACGCGCAAGCGCACGCGCGAGTCGCTCGCCCACGTGCTGTGCGAGCCCTGCCCGATCTGCGCCGGCCGCGGCGAGGTGAAGACCGCGCGCACCGTGTGCTACGAGGTGCTGCGCGAGATCCTGCGCGAGGCGCGCGCCTTCAACGCACGCGAGTTCCGCGTGCTCGGGGCTCAAGGCGTGATCGACCTGCTGCAGGAGGAGGAATCGGGCTCGGTCGCCATGCTGTCGGATTTCATCGGCAAGCCGATCTCGTTGCAGGTGGAGCCGGGCTACCACCAGGAACAATTCGACATCGTGCTCATGTGATGGACCTGTGCTTCGCTTCCGCCAGGAAACTGGCCCGCCTGCTGCGCACCCGCAAGATCTCGGCGACCGAGGTGATGCGCGCCTTCATCGCGCAGGTCGAGCGCGTGAACCCCAAGGTCAACGCCATCGTCACCTTCCTGCCGGAGCAGGCGCTCGCGCAGGCCAGGGCGCTCGACCGGAAAAGGACTTCGTCCGGCCCGCTTGCCGGCCTGCCCATCGCCTACAAGGACCTCGTCGCGACCAAGGGCATCCGCACCACGCTCGGCTCGCTGGTCTACAAGGACCACGTGCCGGCCGAGGACGCGCTGATCGTCGAGCGCCTCAAGGCCGCCGGCGCGATTACGCTGGGCAAGACCAACACGCCGGAATTCGGCGCCGGCAGCAACACCTTCAACAAGGTGTTCGGCGCCACGCGCAACCCCTACGACCTCTCGAAGACGCCCGGGGGTTCTTCCGGAGGCGCGGCAGCGGCGCTCGCCTGCGGCATGCTGCCGTTTGCGGACGGGTCGGATCTCGCCGCAAGCCTGCGCAATCCCGGCAACTACTGCAACGTGGTTGGATTTCGCCCCACGCCGGGACGCGTGCCTTCCTATCCGGCGGCCAACGCCTGGGACTCACAGCCGGTGATCGGTCCCCTCGCGCGCACGGTGGAGGACGCGGCTTTCCTGCTCTCGGCCATGGCCGGGCCGGACCGGCGCGCGCCGCTGTCGATCAGCGAGCCGGGAAGCGTCTTTGCGAAATCCCTGAAGCGGAATTTCAAGAAAGTGCGCGTCGCCTGGACGCGCGACTTCGGCGGGCTGCCGGTGGAGCCGGCGGTCACGCGCGTGCTGGAAGCGCAGCGCAAGGTGTTCGAGTCGCTGGGCTGCATCGTCGAGGAGGCCTGCCCGGATTTCTCCGGCGCCACCGAGGCCTTCGAGACGCTGCGCGCGATCTCCTTCGCGCAGCGCTATGCACCGCTGCTGAAGTCGCACCGCGCCGAGCTGAAGGACACGGTGATCTGGAACATCGAACAGGGCCTCGCGCTCGATGGCGCTAAAATCGCGCGCGCCGAAGGCCTGCGCACCGAGCTCTACCAGCGCATGCGCAGCTTCCTCGAAACGCACGAATTCCTGCTCGCACCGGTCAACCAGCTGCCACCCTTTCCGGTGGACACCGAGTACCCGACCGAGATCGCCGGCGTGAAGCTCGGCAACTACCTCGACTGGATGAAGAGCTGCTACTACATCACCATCACCAGCCATCCGGCGATTTCGGTGCCGGCGGGCTTCACGCCCGGCGGACTGCCCGTGGGACTGCAGATCGTCGGGCGCTACCGCGACGACTTCGGCGTGCTGCAGCTCGCGCACGCCTTCGAGCAAGCGACTGAAGTCTGGAAGCGGCGTCCGCCGCTGGTGGCCTAGGGCATTGCGTTAGACGCAGCGGTAAAACGAAGCCTCGGCTAAGTATCTACCGGTAGATATATGCCGGCATATGGCGCCATCTATTAGTAGATGGTTGCATCTACCTATAGATGCTTCTAGCATGATTCGCATGCTGTTCAATCAATAAGTTGGGCGTCTTTAATTCGAGAGTCTCGTAGATGACCACTCTCCGCGAACATCACCGCGTAACGCCCGACAACCTCCAGGTCTTCTTTGATTGGGTCTTCGCCCCATGGGTGAAGGCGATGGGCCTCCGCGATTTGCAAGTAGGTGAAGGAACCGCGTCGGCGGTGTTGCCACAGACCAAGGACTGCCAGTGGGCGAACGGCGCCGTTTGCGGACAGACGATCATGGCCGCGATCGACACAGTGACAACGCTGGCCATGGCAACGACGGATCGAGCCCCAAGGGGTACGACTTACCAACACACGCATTTCCTCCGACCTGCAGCGAACGGAGACATGCTTGTGGAAGCAAAGGTGCTTCGCTTCGGCAAGACATCCGCGTTTGCGGAGTGCCGCGTATCCTTCACCGCGTCGGGAGATCTCGTCGCTCACGCAAGCCTGGAGTTCGCGTTTTGAAGACGCCCAACCAGCGGTTCCAGCGGACGGTCCCGCGCTGCGCGCGGGACCGCCGCTGAACCGCGGCGTTTGCCGTGACCACCCGCCACCTGGCCGCCTGATGACAAAAGGCACACGCCCGAGTACACTCCCGGCGTGAAGCCGTTCCGGTGGGACCCGGATAAGAACGAGCGCCTGAAGTCGGCGCGCGGCATCTCTTTCGAGGAGATCGTTCTCGCAGTGGAGGAAGGTGGGCTCAAGGACATCCTGGTCCATCCGAACCAAAGGCGTTATCCGGGTCAGGTAGTGCTGGTCGTGGTCTATCGGGAGTATGTGTTCCTCGTTCCATCGGTCGAGGAGGAAGAACACTGCTTCCTAAAGACCGTCATTCCGAGCCGGAAGGCAACGCGCGACTATTTGGAAATGGAAGATCCAGATGAAAAGTCTTGACCGTTACGAACGAGAAATGCTGGCAGCCTACGAAAAGGGCACATTGGTTTCGGTGCGTCCCACAAAGGCACAGCTCGCCGCGTTCCGCGAAGCTGCACGTGCGACCTTTGTAAAGAGCCGACGCGTGAACATTCGTCTGTCTGCGGCCGATCTCATGGACATTCAGGCCCGGGCGTATGAAGAGGGTGTTCCTTATCAAACGCTGATTGCCAGCGTGCTTCACAAATACGTGTCGGGGCGCCTGCACGAGAAAAGGTCACGTCTAACCATCGGCTCAACTGCGACCGCCCGCAAGCGGGCGGCGCGTTAGCCGGGACGTTAGGTTTCAC
>JAABQT010000122.1 GCA_011391295.1 Betaproteobacteria bacterium | reverse complement strand
GCGTGGCCTGGAACGGCGCACCGTGGAGCGGCGCGGCGAAATCCGCACGCAACCGATGCCACCTGCGCTCCGCACATCGAACCCGCAGCCGCGCATGCAGGCGCAGCCGACGATGCAGGCGCAGCCGAGGATGCAGGCGCAGCCGAGGATGCAGGCGCAGCCGACGATGCAGGCGCAGCCGAGGAACCAGGTGCAGCCGAGGAACCAGGTGCAGCCGAGGAACCAGGTGCAGCCGGGATTTCAAGCGCAGCCACGGATGCAGGCGCAGCCTCGCACGGAATCGCGGCAGCAGATGCGCGGGGAAACGCGCGGCGGTGGCGACGGCAGGGGACGCAGCGGCGGCCGGCGCGAGCACGCCGGCCGCGGCAACGGCCGCAGCTAGCGCCGCTGCATCAGCTTGTCGAACTCCTCGGCCACCTGGGCATCGTGGTCGAGCATCTCCTGCGCGTTTCTGTCGCCGTAGTGCAGCACGCCCATGTCGGCGTAGGCCTCCTGCACGCGCTCGCTCCACAGGCCTATGTCCTTCACCGTGGGCACGATACGGCTGAACAGGCGCTTGCGGAACCGTTGCTGGCCGTCGGAGGCATAGTGCGCCGCCATGGCGTCCTTCGGATCGATGCCGATGCACTCCCACATTTCTTCCGAATTCAGGCGGTCGCGCAGGAAGTAGGAGCCCTCGATCACGAACTCCTCGCGCTCGCGCCGTTCCGCTGCGGTGAGCTGCGGGTAGTACTCGCGCAGCGCGATGCGCCCGAAGGCCACGTGGCGCGCCTCGTCCTGCATCACATAGGCGTTTACCGCCTGGCACAGCGGGTTCTTGGCGTAATCGCGGATGCGCTGGAACGCGGCGAGCGCCAGGCCCTCGATCAGCACCTGCATGCCGAGGTAGGTGAAGTCCCAGCGCTTGTCGGTGAGCGCCTGCTCGAGCAGGCGCTTGAGCGGCGGCGAGATCGGGTAGACGAAGCGGAACTTCTCCGTCAGCAGGCGCCGGTACGCCTCGACGTGGCGCGCCTCGTCCATCACCTGCGTCGCGGCGTAGAACTTCGATTCCAGCGTCGGCACGTCCTGCACGATGCGCGCGGCGCAGATCAGCGCGCCCTGCTCGCCGTGCAGGAACTGCGACAGGTTGTGTACCTGGCTGTGGTAGCGCAGGTCGGATTTCTGGCGCGCCGACAGGCGCTCGTAGAGCGGTGTGCCGTGCAGCGGCATCATCTGCTCGTCGATCTGCATCGGATCGTCGGGATCCACGCCCTGCGACCAGTCGATGCGCTTCTCCGCGTCCCACTGCTGCTGCTTGCCCTTGGAATACAGGCGCAGCAGCTCTTCGCTGCGCGTGTCGTAATCCCAGGTGAAGGCGGTCTCGGCGGTGCCCTGGAACTTCCAGTGCGTTTCCTCGACCGGCAGGATGTATTTGAACACAGCCGCCATGGTGCGCCACTATGCCATCGTTCGCGGTCTTGCGTCGAGCGCAGTGCCTATAATGCGCTGATGGCGGCGATGCAGCGCTTCATGCAAGTCTACCGGCGTGCCTGGGAAACGCGCGACGACCGGCTGCTGGCGAGCCTGTTCACGGCCGACGCCGTGTACCACAACACCCCCTTCGACGCGCAGCACGGGCACGCCGCGATCCGCAAGTACTGGGACCGCGTCAAGCTGCAAGCGGACATCGCACTGTCGTTCGAGGTACTGGCGGACGGCGCGGCCTCGGGCATCGCCCACTGGCACGTCACCTACCAGGTCACCTCTGAGAAGATGTTCGCGATGTGGGCGGCGGCCGCGGGCACCGGGATTCCCGCACGCAAGCCGGGCGATCCCCTCCCACGACTGGTCCTCGATGGCGTCGCGCTTGCGGACTTCGATCCGGCCGGGCTGTGCACGCGCTTTCGCATCTGGTGGCACAGCAGGGTTGCCGACTGAGGTTTTCTCAGTAGTTCCGGCCTCGCACGTCCTCGTACAGCGCCTGCAGCCGCGCGAGGTCGGCCTCGTAGTCCCCGCTCGGCTCGAACAGCGGAAACAGGCGCAGCGCCTTGCGCCCGTAGTCGAACGCCGCGGGCAGGAGCGGCACCCGGGCGGCGAGCGCGATGTTGTAGAAGCCGCTGCGCCAGGGCTTGCCGCGCGTGCGCGTGCCCTCCGGCGCGATGCCCAACAGCACCCGCTCCTCGCGCCGGATCACCTGCGCAGCGTCGGCGACCGCGCCCTGCGGCGTGTCGCGCATCACTGGCGTGCCGCCGAGCCAGCGCATCAGCCCGCCGAGCGGGGGATCGAACAAAGTGTGCTTGCCGAGGAAGCGCACGCGCAGGCCGAGCGCGAATACCACCAGGATGCCGACGACGAAGTCCCAGTTGGAGGTGTGCGGCGCGACGATGGCGATCATCTTCGCGCGGTCCGGCAACTCGCCGTCCACGCGCCACCTGAACAGGGTCAGCAGGCCGCGCGCCAGGGCCTTGGTCAACGCATTGCCGCGCCGCGGCAGGCTGGGGGGCAACTCCGGAAATCGGCTCACCCCTGAATTGTAGGGTGGGCCATTGGCCCACCCCTACTTCTTGAGGGGCTTGTAGCGGATGCGGTGCGGTCTGGCGGCTTCCTCGCCCAGGCGCTTTCTCTTGTCGGCCTCGTACTCCTGGTAATTGCCGTTGAAGAACACCCACTGCGAGTCGTCCTCGCTCGCCAGGATGTGCGTGGCGATGCGGTCGAGGAACCAGCGGTCGTGCGAAATGACGAGCACGCTGCCCGCGAATTCCAGCAGCGCTTCCTCCAGCGCGCGCAGCGTCTCCACGTCGAGGTCGTTGGAGGGCTCGTCCAGCAGCAGCACGTTGGCGCCCGACACCAGCATCTTGGCGAGGTGCAGCCGCCCGCGCTCGCCGCCCGAGAGCTGGCCCACCAGCTTCTGCTGGTCGGCGCCGCGGAAATTGAAGCGCGCAAGATACGAGCGCGACGGCATGTTGAACTTGCCCACCGTGATGTTGTCCTGGCCGCCCGAGATGTCCTCGAACACCGTCTTGTCGCCCTGCAGCGCGTCGCGCGACTGGTCGACGTGCGCGATCTTCACCGTCTTGCCGATGGCGATCTTGCCCGCGTCGGGCTGGTCCTTGCCGATCAGCATCCTGAACAGGGTCGACTTGCCCGCGCCGTTCGGGCCGATGATGCCGACGATGGCGCCCGGCGGCACCTTGAAGGAGAGCTTGTCGATGAGCAGGCGTTCGCCGAAACCCTTGGACACGTCCTTGAACTCGATCACCTCGTTGCCCAGGCGTTCGGCGACCGGGATGAAGATCTCCTGGGTTTCGTTCCTTTGCTGGTGCTCGTACTGCGACAGCTCCTCGAAGCGCGCGAGCCGCGCCTTGGATTTCACCTGGCGGCCCTTGGGGTTCTGCCGCACCCACTCGAGCTCGGCCTGCATGCTCTTGATGCGCGCGACTTCCTGGCTCTGCTCGACTGCCAGCCGCTTTTGCTTCTGTTCCAGCCACGAGGAGTAGTTGCCTTCCCAGGGAATGCCGCGCCCGCGGTCCATTTCCAGGATCCAGTTGGCGGCGTTGTCGAGGAAATAGCGGTCGTGGGTCACCGCCACCACGGTGCCGGGAAAGCGCTGCAGGAACTGCTCCAGCCATTCCACGCTTTCGGCGTCGAGGTGGTTGGTGGGCTCATCGAGCAGCAGCAGGTCGGGTTTGGACAGCAGCAGGCGGCACAGCGCCACGCGGCGCTTCTCGCCGCCGGAGAGCACGCCCACTCTTGCGTCCCAGGGCGGCAGGCGCAGCGCATCCGCGGCGATTTCGAGCCCCTGACCCGCGTCCGGGGAATTCACCGTTGCCTCCAGCTGCGCCTGCTCCGCGGCGAGCTTGTCGAAGTCGGCGTCGGGCTCGGCGTAAGCGGCGTAGACCTCGTCGAGGCGCTTCTTCGCCGCCGCCATGTCGCCCAGGCCCTCCTCGACCTCCTCGCGCACGGTCTTGTTCGGGTCGAGCACCGGCTCCTGCGGCAGGAAGCCGACCTTGATGTTGGGCATGCGCACCACCTCGCCCTCGTAGTTCTGGTCCTCGCCCGCCATGATCCTGAGCAGGCTCGACTTGCCCGAGCCGTTCAGGCCGAGCACGCCGATCTTGGCGCCGGGAAAGAAATTGAGCGAAATGTTCTTCAGGATTTCGCGCTTCGGCGGCACGATCTTCTGCACCCGGCGCATGGTGTACACGTACTGGGCCATGCTCAGCCCCCGCCTGGCGAAGTCTGCAGCGCGCGCCACACCCGCTCGGGCGTGATCGGCATGTCGATCTCCCGCACGCCGAGCGCATTGATCACGGCGTTGACGATGGCCGGCGTCGCGCCGTGGCAGCCCGCCTCGCCCGCGCCCTTGGCGCCGAGCAGGTTCTGCTGCGTGGGCACGGACTGGTCGAAGCCGGTCTGCAGGTCGGGGATCTGGTCCGCGCGTGGCATGGCGTAATCCATGAACGAGCCGGTGAGCAACTGGCCCGATGCATCGTAGACCGACTGCTCGAACAGCGCCTGCCCGAGGCCCTGCACCATGCCACCGTGCACCTGCGATTCGGCGGTGAGCGGATTGATCACGCACCCGATGTCATCCACCGCGCACAGGCGCGCGACGCGCACCGCGCCGGTGTCCGGGTCGACCTCGACTTCGGCCACCTGGCAGCCGTTCGGCCAGGTCTGGCCCTTCACTGTTTCCGTGTGCTCGCAGACAATGCGCCGCTCCGGCTGCTTCGCCGCCAGCTCGGCGAGGCCGATGCCGCGGTCCGTGCCGGCGATGCGATAGCGGCCGCCGCCGTACTCGAGGTCCGCGGCCGCCGCCTCCAGCGCCTGCGCCGCCAGCGGCCGACCCGCCTCGATCAGCGCGAGCGCGCCCGCGAGCGCCGCGCTGCCGCCCACTTGCAGCCCGCGCGAGCCGCCCGCGCCGCCACCCGATTTGAGCAGATCGCTGTCACCCTGCAATACGCGAATCGACTGCGGATCGATGCCGAGTTTCTCCGCCACCACTTGCGCGTAGGAAGTCCACAGCCCCTGGCCGATGGCTTGCGTGCCCGAATGCATCTCGATCTGCCCGTCGGCGGCGGCGATCATGCGCACGGTTTCGGACAGGCGCGCGCTGCCGGTGATCTCCACGTAGCAGGCCGCGCCGCGGCCATAGCGCAAGCCCCGCTTCCCGGCAGCGCTCTTGCGCGCCGCAAACCCTTCCCAGTCCGCCGCCGCCAGGGCCGCGCGCAGCATGCGCTCGAAGTCGCCGCAGTCGTAGGTCTGGCCCGCGGGGTTGGCGTAAGGCATCTTCGAGGCGGGCACCAGGTTCTTCAGGCGCAGTTCGATCGCATCGACGCCGAGTTCCATCGCCGCGCGCTCCACCAGGCGCTCGAGCAGGTATCCCATTTCCGGGCGGCCCGCGCCGCGATAGGCATCCACGGGCGAAGAGTTGGTGAACATCATCTTCACTTCATGATCGAGTACCGGGATCGCATAGACCCCCGTCGGCGCCCGCGCCCCGGACATCGCCGGCACCGCGGCGCCGAAGCTGGAGATGTAGGCACCGATGTTGGCCAGCGTGCGGATGCGCAGGGCCGTGAACCGGTGGCCGGCGTCGAGCGCGAGCTCGGCCACGGTGATGTTGTCGCGGCCATGCACTTCGGCGAGGAAATTCTCGGAACGGTCGGCGAGCCAGCGCAAGGGCCGGCCGAGCTTCTTCGCCGCCCACAGCAGCGCCGCGTGTTCCGGGTAGGCGTAGCCGCGCGCGCCGAACCCCCCGCCGACGTCGGTG
>JAABQT010000012.1 GCA_011391295.1 Betaproteobacteria bacterium | reverse complement strand
CCGGCGCGTTCGCGGTGAACTCGATGGCGCGCATCTGGCCCACCGCCACGTCGGTGGTGACCTCCGGCCAGCGCGCCGTCTTCGGCACCCAGCCGCCGTCGGTCCCGGTCACCTCGAAGTCGTAGCCGTGCAGGTGGATCGGGTGGTTGGTCATGGTCAGGTTGCCGATGCGGATGCGCACCCGGTCGCCCCGGCGCACGGCGAGGTGATCGATGCCGGGAAACACGCGGCTGTTCCAGGACCACAGGTTGAAGTCGGTCATGGTCGCGATCTTCGGCGTCAAGCTTCCCGGATCGATGTCGTAGGCGTTGATGAGGAACACGAAGTCGCGGTCCACGCGCATGAACTTCGGATCCTTCGGATGCACGACGATAAAGCCCATCATCCCCATCGCCATCTGCACCATCTCGTCGGCATGCGGGTGGTACATGAAGGTGCCGGACTTGGTCATCTGGAACTCGTAGACGAAAGTCTTGCCGACCGGAATCTGCGGCTGCGTGAGCCCGCCCACGCCGTCCATGCCGCTTGGCAGCAGGATTCCGTGCCAGTGAACCGTGGTGTGCTCGGGCAGCCTGTTGGTGACGAAGATGCGCAGCTTGTCGCCCTCGATGCATTCGAGGGTCGGTCCCGGCGACTGGCCGTTGTAGCCCCAGAGATTCGCCGTCATGCCGGGCGCCATCTGCCGGCGCACCGGCTCGGCGACGAGGTGGAACTCCTTCCAGCCGTCCTTCATGCGCCAGGGCAGCGTCCAGCCGTTGAGCGTCACGACCGGGTTGTAGGGCCGGCCGTTCGGCGGGAAGAGCGGCGGCGCCATGTCGGGCTTGTCCATCATCGGCGCCTCGGGAAGCGAAGCGGCCTGCGCCCGGCTCACGAGCGCCGCGCCGAACAATCCCGCGGCCGAAGTGCGAAGAAAATTTCTGCGAGTCGTCATTGCATCTGTCCTTGATCAGTGGGCCGCGGGCGCGCCGCCGGCCGGCGACATCGACGGCGCTGCTGCAGCCATCGCCCCCGGGGAGCCGGTGGTAAGCGCCATCTGCAGGTCCGCGTCCGCGATCCAGAACTCGCGCTGCGCCTCGAGATACGCATTGACGCTCGCCACCGCATCTCGCGCGTCGGCGAGCAGTTCGAACACCGAGGACAGCATGCCGTTGTAGCGCAGCAGCATCTCCTCCGAGATGCGTTTCCTCAGCGGCACGATCTCGTCGCGGTAGTGCGTGGCGATGTCGAACGCCGTGCGGTAGGCGGCGTAGGACTCGCGTACCTCGGAGCGGGCGCGGATCGCGGTGTCGGCCGCGCGGTTGACCGCTTGCATGTACAGGTGCTCGGCCCGGGCCGCACGCGCGCCGCCAAAATCGAAGATCGGCAGGCGCAGTTCCAGCTCCCAGCCGCGCTGCACGGGCTGCCCGGTCTCGGTCTTGCGCAGCGCGCCGACCTCGATCAGGTCGACGTAGCGGGTCACCTTGGTCAGGCCCAGGGTCGCGGCAAGGCTCTGCGCGTCGCCGCGTGCCGCCTGCACGTCCAGCCGCTGGCGCAGGGCCTGCGCCTCGAGCCCCTCGCCTTCGCGTGCCGCGGACGGCAGCTCGGGCAGCCGTTCTGGCAGCGCATAGCCGATGCCCTCGCCCCACAGGCCCAGCAATCGCGTGAGCTTTTCGCGTGCGGCGACCTGCGCTTGGCGAGCCCGCGCCAGCTGTGCGGTGGCATCGGCGTAAAACGCCTGCTCACGCGCCCGCGTCAGCAGCGGCCAGTTGCCGACCTCGGCCATGCGCCGCGCGAGGTCCGCGCTTGCTTCGGCGGCAAGCTGCACGTCCTCCATGTACTTCGCGGTCTGCTGCGCGGCCACGGCGCCGAACCAGGCCTTGCGCGTCTGCAGTGCAAGGTTCAGCGCCTCCTCGGCCGCGCGGTGCTGTGCGGCTGCGAAGCGCTTCTCCTGCGCCTTGGTCGAGAGCGGGATCGAGAGCAGGCCCAGCACGTCGAAGAAGATGCTGGTCTCGCGCTCGACCTCGTCGCCACGCTTGAGGCGCGCGAAGCTGAGCTTCGGACCGCTCCAGCGGCTCGCCTGCACCAGGTCGGCCTCGGCGATGCCGAGTTCGGCGTAGCGCGCCTGCAGGCCCGGGTTGTTGAGCAGCGCGATCTGCACCGCAGCCTCGCCCGACAGCGGGTTCGCCAGCAGCTCCTTTACCCGGGCGCCGACCGAATCCGCGTCCGCGGCGGAGCGCACCCAGCGGGCGCCAGCCGCGCCGCGCGCCGCGGTCGCCTGCTCGACTTTGCCGAAACCGCCGTCCGAGCTGAAGCTCACGCAGCTGGACAGGAGAACGACGCAAAGTACTGCAAAGACCCTCACTTGCGCTCTGCCTGCGCCGGCTTCTCGCGCGCGGCCTGCTCGCGCAGGATGCCGATATGGCCTCCGACGCGCGCCGCCGCTTCGTTCGCTTCGCGCCAGTTCGCGCGCCGTCCTTCGTCGTGGCGCCGGAAGCCCTCGAGGGCGGACCGGTAGGTTGCCGGTGGCACGCGCACCTCCGGGTCCGCCGGATTCGCGCGCGTGCCGGATTGTGCAGATGCAGTGCCCGCGGCCAGTGCCGCGAGCGCGATCAGATAGATAAACCTGTGCTTCATGCTCGCTTCCTTCGCAAGGAATGACTCGCGCGCGGCACGTGCCGCGGCGTCTCAGACTGCAGCGAAGCTAGGCGAGCGGGGGGCGGTGAGGCGGGTCGGTAATGAACGCCGGCGCGACGCGCTCGACGAGGATGATGCGATCGAACGCAATGGCAGGCGCGTGCACCGCCTGCGGGGCGTGAGGCGCGAATGCGGCGCCGGAACAATGCTCTACACAGGAACTGCAAGACGGCGTCGCGGGCGTGGCGGGCGGATCGTCGCTGCCGTGGTGCGCATGAGCGGCAGCACCATGACTGTGATCGCCGTGTGCCGCGACTGCCGTATCCGAATGCCCCGCCGCGCACAAGCCGACCGTCACCGCCGCCAGCCCCCGCAACGGGAGCAGCGCAATCATCAGAACCAGAACCAGTGTCTTCAAGAGGTGCGGCACGGCGCGATTATGACATCGATGCTCGCTGCAGGTTCCCGTCCCGAAACTTTCAAGGCATCCGCCGGCCGAAGTCGCGCAGCACCTCGCGCGCGCAATTGTGCCCAGGCGCGCCGGTCACCCCGCCGCCCGGGTGCGCGCCAGAGCCGCAAAGGTAAAGCCCCGGCACGGGCGTGCGGTAGTCGGCATGCCCCAGCACCGGCCGTGCCGACCACAATTGGTCGAGCGACAGCTGGCCGTGGAAGATGTCGCCGCCGGTCAGGCCGAATTCCTGCTCGAGGTCGGCCGGCGACAGCGCCGTGTGCGCAATCACGCTTTGGCGAAAACCCGGCGCGTGCGACTCGACGACATCGAAAATCCGCTCGATCGCCTCGGCCTTGCGCGCCGCCCAGTCCGCCTCGGGCGCGAAGTGCTGGCAGAACAGGCTCGCCACGTGCGCGCCTTTGGGCGCCAGTGTGTCGTCGAGCGTGCTCGAGATCACCATCTCCACGATCGGCGCGCGCGCGATTCCTGCCGCACGCGCATCGAGATAGGCGCGATCCATGTAGTCCAGCGAGGGCGCCATGATGATCCCCGAGGCATGGTGCGGCCCCGGTTCCGGCAGGCAGGAGAAGCGCGGCAGCGCCGACAGCGCGACATTCATGCGAAAGCTCGCTGAGCCGCACCTGTAACGCTGCATGCGCTCGCGGAACTCGGACTCCAGTTGTGCCGGATCGACCAATTTGAGGAACAGCAGCTTCGGGTTGACGTTGGCGACGATGGCGCGTCCCGCAACTTCCTCGCCGCCGGCGAGTACCACGACGCCGGGCAACACACGGTTCACCGGCGCGTCGCACTGGATCTCCACGCCCAAGCCCCGCGCCTCCGCGGCCAGCGCCTCGCTGATCGCCCCCATGCCGCCGATGGCGTGGCCCCAGGCGCCGCGCTTGCCGTTCACCTCGCCAAAGCAGTGGTGCAGCAGGACATAGGCCGTGCCGGGGTGGAAAGGGCTGGCGTAGTTGCCCACCACGGCGTCGAAACCGAATACCGCCTTGGCCGGTTCGGATTCGAACCAGTCCTCCAGCCAGTCGGCCGCGCTGCGCGTGAACAGGCCCAGCAAGTCCCGGCGCGACGCCATGTCGAGGCCTTTGAATCTCCGGCCGGCCTGGAACGCCGCCAGCGCATCGCGCACGCCGCCACCGGCGTTGGGTGGCGTCTCCAGCGCAAGCGCGCGCAATACGTCGGCCACGCGCTCAAGACGTGCCAAGTACGAGGGCAGGCGCTCGGCGTCCCGCGCGGAGAATTTTGCGAATTCGCGCTGCGTCGCCTCGGGTCCGCCACCGACTTTCAGGTAGCCACTCTCGAGCGGCAGGAAATTGGCCAGCGGCCGCTCGACGATGCGCAGGCCGTGATCGGCGAGGCGTAAATCGCGGATCACCTTCGCCTGCAGCAGGCTCACCGTGTACGCGGCGACCGAATTGCGAAAGCCCGGATGGAACTCTTCGGTGGCTGCGGCGCCGCCGACGCGCGGCCTGCGCTCCAGGACCTTGACCTTGAGGCCGCCGCGCGCGAGGTAGCAGGCACAGGTGAGGCCGTTGTGCCCGGCACCGACGACCACTGCGTCGTAGCGGTTCACGGACCTACTCGACCGTCACCGACTTCGCCAGGTTCCTCGGTTTGTCCACGTCGGTGCCACGCGCCAGCGCGGTGTAATAGGCAAGCAGCTGCAACGGCACCACGTGCAGGATCGGCGACAGCAGCCCGTAGTGCTCGGGCAGCCGGATCACGTGCATGCCCTCTTGCGTAGAGATACGCGTGTCGGCATCGGCGAGCACGTACAGTTCGCCGCCGCGGGCGCGCACTTCCTGCATGTTCGACTTGACCTTCTCCAGCAGCGCATCGTTTGGCGCCACGGTCACCACCGGCATCTCGCGCGTGACCAGGGCGAGCGGCCCGTGCTTCAGTTCGCCCGCCGGATAGGCTTCGGCGTGGATGTAGGATATTTCCTTCAGCTTCAACGCGCCTTCCAGCGCGATCGGATAGTGAATGCCCCGGCCGAGGAACAGCGCGTGCTCCTTTTTCGCGAAACGCTCGGCCCACGCGATGACCTGCGGCTCGAGCGCCAGAGCCGACGCGAGCGCGGTGGGCAGATGGCGCAGGCGCTTCACGTGCTGCGCTTCGGCGCGCGCCGGCAGGCGCTTGCCCAGCTTGGCGAGCAACAGCGCGAGCAGGAATAGCGCAGTAAGTTGGGTGGTGAATGCCTTGGTCGAGGCCACGCCGATCTCGACCCCGGCGTGCGTCAGGAACCGCAATCGCGTTTCCCGCATCATGGCGCTGGTGGCGACGTTGCAGATCGCAAGCGTGCGCTTCTGGCCCAGCTTGCGCGCGTGTCGCAGGGCGGCGAGCGTGTCGGCAGTCTCGCCCGACTGCGACACCACCACCACCAGCGTGGTTGCATCGGGCACGCTGTCGCGGTAGCGGTACTCGCTCGCGATCTCGACCTGCGTGCGCAGCCTCGCGAGCGACTCGATCCAGTACTTCGCCACCAGGCCCGAGTAATAGCTGGTGCCGCAGGCGAGGATCAGCACGCTTCTCGCGCCCTGCAGCGTGCGCAGCGCATCCTTGCCGAACAGCGCCGGGGTCACCGCCTCCACGCCTTCGAGCGTGGCGGCGACGGCGCTCGGCTGCTCGAAGATCTCCTTTTGCATGTAATGCCGGTAGGGGCCCAGCTCTACAGGAGCGCTGCCGGCCTTTACCACGCGCACCACGCGCCGGGCTTCCCGGTCGGCGGCGTCCCGCACGCGGAAGCCCTCGCGGCCGATCTCCGCGACGTCGCCCTCTTCCAGGTAGGCGATGCGCTCGGTCGTGCCGGCGAGCGCGAGCGCGTCGGAAGCGAGAAACATCTCCTGCGTGCCGACGCCCACCACCAGCGGGCTGCCGGCGCGCGCGCCGACCACGCAATGCGGCTGGCTCTTCGCGATCACCGCGATCGCGTAGGCACCCGAGAGCCGCTTCACCGCGCGGCGCACAGCCTGGAACAGGTCGCCATCGTAGTAACTGCGCACCAGGTGCGCGATGACTTCGGTATCCGTCTCGCTGTCGAAGGCATAGCCCGCCGCCTTCAGTTCGCTGCGCAGATCCTCATAGTTCTCGATGATGCCGTTGTGCACCACCGCGATTTCATCCCGGGACACCATGGGATGGGCGTTGTGCGTCAATGGCGCGCCGTGGGTGGCCCAGCGCGTATGCGAGATGCCGGTCTGGGCGGCCAGTTTCAGTTTCGACACCTGATCGGCCAGGTCGGCGACGCGCGCCACGCTGCGCACGCGCTCTAGCCGGCCGTCACCCAGCGCAGCAATGCCGCAGGAATCGTAGCCGCGGTATTCGAGGCGCCGCAGGCCCTCGACCAGCACCGGCACGATGTCGCGCTGCGCCGCCGCGCCGACGATTCCGCACATGATCTATTTCTTCCGCGGTTTCCAGTTCGCCAGGGAAACCTGCCTGGCGCGCGCCACGGTGAGCTGCCCGGGCGGCGTGTTCTTGCTGATGGTCGAGCCGGCGCCGATGTAGGAGCCTTTGGCAATCGTGACCGGGGCGACCAGCGTGGCGTCCGAGCCGATAAAGCATTCGTCTTCGATCACGGTGCGGTACTTGGCCACGCCGTCGTAGTTGCAGGTGATGGTGCCGGCGCCGATGTTGACGCGCTCGCCCACTTCGGTGTCGCCGATATAGGACAGGTGATTTGCCTTCGAGCCGGCGCCGATGCGGCTGGCCTTCAACTCGACGAAGTTTCCGATACGAACTTCATCGCCCAGCGATACGCCGGGCCTCATGCGCGAGAACGGCCCGATTCTGCAGCGCCTGCCGATATGCGCGGCGTCCAGCAGCGAGTAGGCGAATATTTCCGTGTCTGCCCCGACTATTACGTCACGCAGGACGCAATTCGGCCCGACCCGCACACGATCGCCGAGTGTTACCTTTCCTTCGAATACGCAATTCACGTCGATGGCGACATCGCGCCCGCACGACAGCTCGCCACGCACGTCCACGCGCCACAGGTCGGCGAGCGTCACGCCAGCCTCGAGCAGCTTGTCCGCCTGCGCGTTCTGGTACGCACGCTCGAGCAGCGCGAGCTCATGGCGCGAATTGACCCCGGCCACTTCCCAGGGATCCGTCGCTTTCACTGTCGCAACCTGGACGCGCTCCCTGGCCGCGATGCCGATGACGTCGGTCAGGTAATGTTCCTTCTGGGCATTCGCCGGCCTCACCTTCGCCAGCCACACCGCGAGGCGCTGCGCCGGCGCAGCGAGGAAGCCCGCGTACCACTCGCGGATGCGCAGTTCCTTCGCGCTGGCATCCTTGTGCTCGACGACGCGGCGCACGCGCTTGCGCGCGTCGCGCAGCACGCGCCCGTAGCCCGTCGCATCGGTGAGATCGCAGGTGCAGATGGCCAGCCCCTTTTTCGAGGCCGCCAGCAGGCGGCCGAGTGTCTCGGCGCGCAGCATGGGCACGTCGCCGTTCAGGACCAGGACCTGCGAGCCGCGCGCCACCTTCGGCAGCGCCTGCGCCAGCGCGTGGCCCGTGCCAAGCTGCTGCGCCTGCTCGACCCATTCCACGCGCGCGCCGGCAAAGGCGGCCCGCACTTCGACGGCACCGTGGCCATGCACCACGAGAATCTGATCCGGTTCGAGCGCGCGCGCGGCCTGGAGCACGTGCGCGAGCAATGGCCGGCCCGCCAGGGGATGCAGGACCTTCGGCAGCGCCGAATGCATGCGCTTGCCCTGCCCGGCTGCAAGCACGATCACCGCAAGGCTCATGGCGCGGGATTCTAGCATCCGGATTCTGGCGAACTCCTTGAAAGATCATGGAAAACCGCATTAAATAGCGTCATGAACGACGACTACATCGAGATCATCTTCAGGCTGGTGGCCGCGCTTGCCGCGGGAGGCATCATCGGCCTGGAGCGCAGCTATCGCGGCCGCGCCGCCGGATTCCGCACGCATGCGTTGGTGTGCGTTGCATCCGGCCTGCTGATGCTGGTGACGGTGTACGAGGGCCAGTGGTTCACGTCGCACGGCGGCGCGCGCGTGGTGGTGGACCCGACGCGCATGGCACAGGGCATCATGACCGGCATCGGTTTTCTCGGCGCCGGCGTGATCGTCAAGGAGGGCCTGTCGGTGCGCGGCCTGACCACCGCCGCATCGATCTGGGTGACAGCGGCGATCGGCATCCTCACCGGCATCGGTTTCTATTTCGCCGCCGGCATCGGCACCGTGCTGACGCTCGGCACGCTTTCGGTGTTTCGCTGGATCGAGAGCAAGATCCCGACCGAGTTCTATGCCAACTTCTCGGTGCGCTTCGCACGCGAGATCGTGATGCCGGAACCCGTTCTGCGCGAGCTCGTGTCGCAGCATGGCTTCTCCGTCTACAACCTGAACTACCGGCTGATCGCGGAGGGTGCGCAATTCGAGTACCACATGGTGCTGCGCGCGGTCGGCGACGAGGGCATGCGCGCCCTATCGGACGCGTTGCGTGACAATCGCACGGTACTCGAGTACCGCATCGCCCCGGCGAGCGACTAGCCACCTAACGCGGCAGTTCGGACGTCCCCATCAGGAACTCGTCCACCGCGCGCGCCGCCTGCCGGCCCTCGCGGATCGCCCAGACCACGAGCGATTGGCCGCGGCGCATGTCGCCGGCCGAAAACACCTTGGGTGCGCTGGTCGCGTAGCAACCCGCGCCGTCGGTCGCGGCCTGGGCATTGCCGCGGGCGTCCTTTTGCACGCCAAAGGCCTCGAGCATGGACTGCGCCGGCGAGACGAAGCCCATCGCCAGCAACACCAGGTCGGCGGGAATCTCGAACGCCGAACCCGCGATCTCCACCGGTTTGCCGTCCTTCCACTCGAGCTTCACGGCACGCAAAGCCTTCACCTTGCCGTTCTCGCCGACGAACGCCTTGGTGGCGATCGACCAGTCGCGCGCCGCGCCCTCCTCGTGGGAAGACGAGGTGCGCAGCCGCGTCGGCCAGTAGGGCCACACCGGGTTCGCCTCGGGGTCGGGCGGCATCGGCAGCAGTTCGAACTGCGTCACCGAGGCCGCGCCGTGCCGGTCGGACGTGCCAACGCAGTCCGATCCGGTGTCACCGCCGCCGATGATCACCACGTGCTTGCCCCGCGCCCACAGATCCTTCACGTTCTTGTCGCCCGCGACGCGCCGGTTCTGCAACGGCAGGAAGTCCATGGCGAAGTGCACGCCATCCAGATCGCGCCCCGGCACCGGCAGCTCGCGCGGTACCTCCGCGCCCCCTGAGAGCACCACGGCGTCGAATTCCCGCAGAAGCTTCTTCGGGTCGACGGGGCGCGCCTGGGCATTGCCGGCGACCACCGGGTCGTTCGCCACCACGTGGTTGACGAGGAACTGAACGCCCTCCGCCTGCATCTGCTCGACGCGGCGGTCGATATGCCATTTTTCCATCTTGAAATCCGGGATGCCGTAGCGCAGCAGGCCGCCGATGCGGTCGTTCTTTTCGTACAGCGTGACCGCGTGCCCGGCGCGCGCCAGCTGCTGCGCGCACGCAAGCCCCGCCGGGCCTGAGCCGACGACGGCTACCTTCTTGCCGGTCTTGAGCGCGCTCGGCTGTGGTTGGACCCAGCCGTTCTCCCATGCCCGGTCGATGATCGCGTGCTCGATCGACTTGATGCCCACGGGGTCAGCGTTGATGCGCAGCACGCAGGCTTCCTCGCACGGCGCCGGGCAGATGCGGCCGGTGAACTCCGGAAAATTGTTGGTCGAGTGCAGCGTCTCGATCGCCTGCTTCCAGTCCTGGCGGTACACCAGGTCGTTCCAGTCCGGAATGATGTTGTTCACCGGGCAGCCCCACATGCAGAACGGGGTGCCGCAATCCATGCAGCGTGCGCCCTGGATCTTCGCGTCCTCGTCGGAGAGGTGCACGATGAACTCGCGGAAATGCTTCTTGCGCGCCTCCGGCGACTCGGCTGCCTCGCTCAGGCGCTGGTACTCGAGGAACCCGGTGACCTTGCCCATCTAGGCGGCAACCTTCTTGTGCGCGGCGGCAAGTTCGCCCAGCGCCCGCCGGTATTCCTTCGGGAACACCTTGACGAAGCGCGCACGGAACGCGGGCCACTGCTCCAGGATCTGCTGCGCGCGTTTGCTGCCGGTATGCCCGAGGTGGTTCTCGATCAGCCTGCGCAGCACCGTCTCGTCCGCCTCCCCGAGGTGCCAGAGTTCGCGGCCGAGCCTGCCCTGCTGTTCCGAGACCGCGAGCACCGGCTCCAGGTCCACCATCGAGGTATTGCAGCGGGTGACGAACTCGCCGTCCGTGTCGAGCACGTAGGCGATGCCACCGGACATGCCGGCGCCGAAATTGCGTCCGGTCAAGCCCAAGACGGCGACCGAGCCGCCGGTCATGTACTCGCAGCCGTGGTCGCCCACGCCCTCCACCACCGCGCTGGCGCCCGAATTCCTCACCGCAAAGCGCTCTCCGGCCACGCCGCGGAAATACGCTTCGCCGGCAATCGCCCCGTACAGCACCACGTTGCCGGTGATGATGTTCTCCGTCGGCTCGCCGCGGAACTTGGGCGAGGGCTGCACGCTGATGCACCCGCCCGAGAGGCCCTTGCCGCAGTAGTCGTTGGTGTCGCCGATCAGGTCGAGCGTCACCCCGCGTGCAAGGAACGCGCCGAAGCTCTGTCCCGCCGAGCCCGCGAAGCGCACACGCACGGTGTCATCGGGCAAGCCCTCGTGTCCGTAGCGCCGTGCGATCTCGTGCGACAGCATGGTGCCCACGGTGCGGTTTATATTGCGGATCGGCATGTCGATCGCGACCTTTTCGCCGCGCTCCAGCGCCGGCTGCGCCAGCTCGATGAGCCGGTTGTCCAGGGCCTTGTCGAGCGCGTGGTCCTGCATCTCGCAATGAAAGCGCGCCACCGACGCCGCAATCTGCGGCAGATGGAAGATGCGCGAGAAATCCAGGCCCTTGGCCTTCCAGTGCTCGATGCCCTTTTTCATCTCGAGCAGGTCGGTGCGGCCGATCAGCTCGTCGAACTTGCGCACGCCGAGCTGCGCCATCAGCTCGCGCGCTTCCTCGGCAACGTAGAACATGTAGTTGACGACATACTCGGGCTTGCCCGAGAACTTCTTGCGCAATGCCGGATCCTGCGTCGCCACGCCGACCGGGCAGGTGTTGAGGTGGCACTTGCGCATCATGATGCAGCCGCTCACCACCAGTGGCGCGGTGGCGAAACCGAACTCATCGGCGCCCAGCAGGGCGCCGACCACCACGTCGCGCCCGGTTTTCAGCTGGCCATCCACCTGCACCGCGATCCTGCCGCGCAGGCGGTTCAGTACCAGGGTCTGCTGCGTCTCGGCCAGTCCCAGTTCCCAGGGCGTGCCGGCGTGCTTGATCGAGCCCCAGGGCGAGGCGCCGGTGCCACCATCGTGCCCTGAGATGGTGACGTGATCGGACTTGGCCTTGGACACGCCAGCCGCCACCGTGCCGATGCCGACTTCCGACACCAGTTTCACCGAGATCGAGGCCGCGGGATTTGCATTCTTCAGGTCATGGATCAGCTGCGCCAGGTCTTCGATCGAATAGATGTCGTGGTGCGGCGGCGGGCTGATCAATTCAACACCGGGCGTCGCATAGCGCAGCTCGGCGATGTACTCGGTGACCTTGCGCCCCGGGAGCTGGCCGCCCTCGCCGGGCTTGGCGCCCTGCGCCATCTTGATCTGGATCTGCTCCGCGCTCGCCAGGTACTCCGCAGTGACGCCGAAGCGGCCGGAGGCGACCTGCTTGATTTTCGACTTCAGCACGTCGCCTTCCTGCAGCGCGATGTCCTTCTCGACGCGGCCGGGGCCCAGGCGCGAGCGCAAAGTCTCGCCGGACTTGACCGGCGCGTAGCGCTTGCGGTCCTCGCCGCCTTCACCGGTGTTCGACTTGCCGCCGATGCGGTTCATGGCGACTGCCAGCGTGGTGTGCGCCTCGGTCGAGATCGAACCGAGCGACATGGCGCCGGTGGCGAAGCGCTTCACGATGTCCGCCGCGGGCTCGACCTCCTCCAGCGGCACCGGTTTGACGCGATCGAAACGGAACTCGAACAGCCCGCGCAACGTCATGTGGCGCCGGGACTGGTCGTTGATGATCGCCGCATACTCCTTGTAGGTTTCGTAGGAGCGCTCGCGCGTAGAGTGCTGCAGCTTGGCGATCGCGTCCGGCGTCCACATGTGCTCCTCGCCGCGCACGCGCCAGGCATACTCGCCACCGGCGTCGAGCATCGATTTGAGGACCGGGTCGCGCTCATCGAAGGCGTCGTTGTGGATGCGGATCGCCTCCTGCGCGACCTCGAACAGGCCGATGCCGCCAACGTTGGACGCCGTGCCGGTGAAGTACTTGTCCACCAGCGGCTTTGCCAGCCCGACGGCCTCGAAGATCTGCGCGCCGGTGTAGGACATGTAGGTCGAGATGCCCATCTTGGACATAACCTTCTTCAGGCCCTTGCCCACTGCCTTGACGAAGTTCTGGATCGCCTTGCTGCCCGCGGGCCCGTCCTCGGGGTGCAGGGCAAGCAGTGTTTCGAGCGCGAGATAGGGATGCACGGCCTCGGCGCCGTAGCCGCCGAGCAGCGCGAAGTGGTGCACTTCTCGCGCCGAGCCGGTCTCGACCACCAGGCCCGCGCTGGTGCGCAGGCCCTTGGCCACCAGGTGCTGGTGGATGGCGGACAGCGCGAGCAGGGCCGGAATTGCCACGCGCTCGCGATCGACCTGCCGGTCCGACACCACGATGATCGAGGCGCCCGCACGCACCGCGTCCTCGGCCTGCGCGCACAACGACGCCAGGCGCGCTTCGATGGCGTCCTTGCCCCAGGCCACCGGATAGGTGACGTCGAGCTCCTGCGAGCGGAATTTGCCGTTCGTGTAGCGCTCGATGTGGCGGATCTTCTCCATCTCGTAGAAATCGAGCACCGGCTGCGACACTTCCAGCCTGAGCGGCGGGTTCATCTCGTCGATGCCGAGCAGGTTCGGCTTGGGCCCGATGAACGACACCAGCGACGTCACCAGCTCCTCGCGGATCGGATCGATCGGCGGGTTGGTGACCTGCGCGAACAACTGCTTGAAGTAGTGGTACAGCGTCTTGTTCTTGTCCGACAGTACCGCCAGGGGCGAGTCGTTGCCCATCGAGCCCACCGGCTCCTCGCCGCTCAGCGACATCGGTACCATCAGGAACTTGACCTCTTCCTGGGTATAGGCCATGGCCTGCTGCCGGTCGAGCAGCGGCACCGCGCTCTTCAGCGGGGCGGTCTTTTCGCTCTCCACTTCGTCGAGCTTGACGCGGATGCGCTCGATCCATTCGGCGTAGGGACGCGCGCCGGACAGGGATTCCTTCAATTCCCTGTCGTCGACGATGCGGCCCTTTTCCAGGTCCACCAGGAACATTTTTCCCGGCTGCAAACGCCACTTCTTGACGATTCTTTCCTCCGGCACGGGCAGGCAGCCGCATTCCGAGCCCATGATCACCAGGTCGTCGTCGGTGACGATGTAGCGCGAGGGCCGCAGTCCGTTGCGGTCGAGCGTGGCGCCGATCTGCCGCCCGTCGGTGAAGGCGATGGACGCCGGGCCGTCCCAGGGCTCCATCATCGCCGCGTGATACTCGTAGAACGCACGGCGCGCCGGATCCATCAGGCCGTGGTTCTCCCAGGCCTCCGGGATCATCATCATCACGGCGTGCGCCACCGAGTAACCGCCCATCACCAGCAACTCGAGCGCATTGTCGAAGGAAGCCGAATCCGACTGCCCGTCGTAGATCAGCGGCCAGATCTTGCCGAGGCCATCGCCCAGCACCGGGCTGGAGATCGCGCCCTGCCGCGCACGGATCCAGTTGACGTTGCCGCGCACCGTGTTGATCTCGCCGTTATGCGCAATCATGCGGAACGGGTGCGCCAGATCCCACGAGGGGAAGGTATTGGTCGAGAAGCGCTGGTGAATCAGCGCCAGTGCCGATTCCGCACGTGCATCCTTCAGGTCGAGGTAATAGGCCCCGACCTGCCTGGCAAGGAGCATGCCCTTGTAGATCACCGTGCGCGCCGACATCGAGGGCACGTAGTACTCCCTGCCATGCGCGATCTTGAGTGCCTGGATGGCGTGGACGGCGCTCTTGCGGATGATGTAGAGCTTGCGCTCCAGCGCATCGGTGACCGTAACGCCCCGCCCGCGACCGATGAACACCTGGCGGACCACTGGTTCGCTTTTCTTCGCCGGCTCGGCCAGGTCGGAGTTGTCTACCGGCACGTCGCGCCAGCCGAGCAGCACCTGGCCCTCGTCCTTCACCGCGCGCTCGAGCTCGTATTCGCAGGCCTGCCGGCTCGCCGGGTCTCGTGGCAGGAACACCATGCCGACGCCATATTGGCCGAGCGGCGGCAGTTTCACTCCGTTGCGCGCCATGTCCTCGCGCAGCAGGCGGTCCGGAATCTGGATCAGGACGCCCGCACCGTCCGAGAGCTTCGGATCCCAGCCTACCGCGCCACGGTGCGTCAGGTTCCTGAGCACCGTGAGACCCTGCTCGATGATGGAATGCGACTTCTTGCCCTTGATGTGCGCGACGAAGCCGACGCCGCAGGCGTCGTGCTCGTTTCTCGGGTCGTACAGACCCTGTGCCTCGGGGGCGGTGTGCGGTTCCACGGTCAAGCCTTTGATCAAATGAGCTAATCCAGCATCTTTGCCGCTCTGCACAAAACTGCAGGCGGACGTTGGAATATACTCGCAGAGCCCTATGGCAACAAGAGACCCGGGGTGCGGGCGGGACTACTGCGCCGCAGCAGCGGCGGAGCCGGCCGCGATCGCGGCACGCACATCGCGCTCATCGACGTCTGCGCGGAGCACGGCATGCCCGACGGCTTCGAGTAGCACGTAGCGGATGCGCCCTGCGGCGGCCTTCTTGTCTCCGGCCATCAACTCCAGGTATCGCTCCGGCCCGAGCGCGGGCCCCCCGACGGGCAGCCCGGCGCGCTGCAGCAAGCGGCGCAGGCGCAGCACCTCGCCTGCGGGGAGATGCGCGGCGCGCGCCGACAGCTCGCCCGCCATCACCATGCCGGCGGCCACGGCCT
>JAABQT010000121.1 GCA_011391295.1 Betaproteobacteria bacterium | reverse complement strand
AAGCCGGTGTGGTGCCCGGGGTGCGGCGACTATTCGGTGCTCACCGCGATCACCAAAGCGCTCGCCACGCTCGGCCTGAGGCCGGAAAACGTCGCGGTGGTGTCCGGCATCGGCTGCTCCTCGCGCATCCCGGCCTACACCAGCTGTTACGGCTTTCACGGCGTGCACGGGCGCTCGCTCCCGGTCGCCACCGGCCTGAAGGTGGCGCGGCCCGACCTCACGGTGCTGGTGGCGAGCGGCGATGGCGACGGCTATTCGATCGGCGGCAACCATTTCCTGCACGCCTGCCGGCGCAACGTCGACCTGACCTACATCGTGATGGACAACCACGTGTACGGCATGACCAAGGGCCAGCCCTCGCCCACCACCGAGCCGGACTGGTCCTCGAAGCTCGCGCCCGGCGGCACCGGGCTGCGCGAATTCCACCCGCTGGTGATCGCGCTGGCCTCCGGCGCCAACTTCATCGCGCGCGCGTTTTCCGGCGACCCGAACGGCGTGGCCGCGCTGCTCGTCGAGGCGGTGCGCCATCCCGGCTTCTCGTTCGTCGAAGTGCTCTCGCCCTGCGTGACTTTCCGGCCCGAGCAGCGCGGCTGGAAGGCGTTGGCGCATCCCGCTCCGGTCGAGCCCACCGACGACCCGGCGCGCGCCGCGCGCCGCCTGATGACCGACGACGGCTTCAACATCGGCGTGCTCTACAGAGGCAAACGGGCGCCTTACCGGCCGGCGCAGGACGGCGCGCAAGCACTCGACGCGCTGGAAGCGGGGTTTCGCCTGCGGGAGGATTGATGGACGATTACGCGGATTTCATGGCACGCGCCTACAGCATGGAACTGGAAGCCCACGAGCGCTATGCGCAGTTCGCCGAGCAGCTCGACACGCACAACAATCGCGAAGTGGCGCAGATGTTCCGCAAGCTCTCCGCGATCGAGGCGCTGCACGCCAAGCGCATCCTCGACGAAATGCGCTGGCCCAGCATGCCGGCGCTGCCGCCGGCCTTCGCCTGGGAAAGCACCGAGGGCCCCGAGACCGCGCCGCTGGATGCCGCGCACTACCTGATGCAGCCTTTCCACGCGCTCGAGATCGCGCTGCGCTGCGAGCAGCAGGCGCAGAAGTACTTCGAGGACATCGCCGCGGCGCAGGTGCCGCCGGCGGTGCGCAAGGCAGCACTCGAGATGGCCGAGGAGGAACGCGAGCACGTGGGCCTGATCCAGCAATGGCTCGAGCGCGTGCCGCGGCCCGAGCCCGGCTGGGACGAAGACCCCGACCCGCCGCGCAACGCCGGATGACAGTCCTTCGGGCGCCGGCCAAGTTCGAACTCGAGGCCACCGCAGTGATTCCGGAGGAGCAGCCATGAGAGGACTGAAAGGCAAGACCGCCATCGTCACCGGGGGCGCCGCCGGCATCGGCGCGGCGATCGTCGAGCGCTTCAAGGCCGAAGGCACGAAGGTATTGGTGTTCGACCTGAACGGCGAACAGAAAGTCGACATCACGGATTACGCCGCGGTGAAGCAGGCCGTTGCCGCGGCGGGGCCGATCGAGATCCTCGTCAACAACGCGGGCTGGGACATGTTCAAGCCGTTCCTCGCCACCGACCCGGCGTTCTGGCAGAAGATCATCGCCATCAATCTCGTCGGACCGATGAACCTCCTGCACTGCGTGCTGCCGGGCATGGCCGAGCGCGGCGGCGGCAAGGTGGTCAACATCGCCTCCGACGCCGGGCGCGTCGGTTCCTCGGGAGAGGCGCCCTACTCCGCCTGCAAGGGCGGCATCATCGCGCTGACCAAGACTCTGGCGCGTGAACTCGCGAGCAAGGGCGTGCGCCTGAACACCGTGTGCCCCGGGCTGACGGAAACCAACATGCTCGAGCAGTTCATGCTGGGCGCGGGCAATCCGGACAAACTGCGCGAAGCCTATCGCCGCGCGGTGCCGATCGGGCGCCTGGGCAAGCCCGAGGATATCGCGGGCGCGGTGCTGTTTCTTGCCAGCGACGACGCCGATTTCATCACCGGGCAGACGATCAGCGTTTCGGGCGGGCTGACGATGCACGGCTGAGCCGCTCGGTGCCTCAATGTGCGGACGCCTTTTCCTCAGCGGCCTTCGCCAGAGGCCTGATCTTCGCCAGCGCCTTCGCGAGCGACGCTTTCGCGATCTCCGTGTCGTAGTCTGCCTGCAACCGCAGCCACCAGCCGTCCGATAGCCCGAAGAACCGGCACAGCCGCAGATCGGTATCTGCGGTAATCGCGCGCTTGCCGGCGAGGATCTCGCCGATGCGCTGCGCGGGCACGCCGATCTCCTTCGCCAGGCGGTAGTTGCTCATGCCCAGCGGCTCCAGGAACTCCTTCGCCAGCATCTCGCCGGGCGACACAGGTTGCAGTTTCCTGCTCATGTCGTTCTCCGTCAGTGGTAGTCCACGATCTCTACGTCTTCGGCATCTGCGCCAGTCCAACGGAAGCAAATGCGGAACTGATCGTTCACGCGAATGCTCCACTGGCCGGTACGATCGCCCTTGAGCCGCTCGAGCCGGTTCGCAGGCGGCGCGCGCAGGTCCTCGATTCGACGCGCCAAGTCGAGCTGCTTGAGTTTGCGCAGCGCCGGGCGCTCGAAGTTCGCGAACCGGGCGACCCGGCGCAGCCTGAACAAGGCCTCGGTGTCCGCGCACCTGAACGTCTTGATCGCCACCCGCCCGATAGTAACGCATTGCGTGATTAACGCCAAGCGTGATGATAGACCAGGCCCTCAGCGTCTCGGGCGCGCTGACGATGCACGGCTGAGCGGGCAAACCCCTAGATGCGAAAGTTCAGCTTGTCGATCCCGCACCGCACCCGGCCAGTCTGTTCGTAAGAGAACGGGTTGGCAGAGATGTGATGCGTCAGGCAGCTCGCCTCGCGCAGCAGGCGCTGCAGCACACCCGCCCGTCTTCATCGCGGAGATCGAGGCTTTCCTGCGCGAGTAATCGTGAGCGCCGCCGCGGTCGCGATGAACAGCGCGATCGCCGCTGCATTGCCCCAGGCGCCGAGCGGCACCAACACGAACGCTCGCACCAGGAGCGAGGCGTGTAGCAGGGCGAGCGGCAAGTAGAGCACGCTGCTGTAGGGCAGAGCCACGCGCAGGACCGCCGGCAGGATCACCGGCGCGTGGCCGAACACCATCGAGAACACGAAGCCGACGAAGATCGCATGCAACGCGGCGTCGTACGCCACGGCGGCCGCGAGCAGCGCGCCGCCGAGCGCAAGCCAGGCGTAGCCCGAGAGCAGGCACGCGGCGATATAGCGCGGCAAGCCACGCTGGCGCACGGTCACGCGCGCGAGATCGAAGGCGAACAGCCACAGGGCGAGGAGCACCAGCACTGCGCCCATGGCGCGGGGCGCAAGCGGCGTTACCACCAGGAGCGCTGCAATCAACAGGAAGGCAATGCGCACGGCCGGCGCGCGCTTGAGGTAGCGCGAGAGCTCCAGCCGCTCGCCGGCGATGGTGAGCGCGAAGAAGGCGATCCACCACGGCACCGCGGGCTCCCCGGCAAACAGCAACAGGTTGCCCGCGAGCCAGGCCACCGCCCCCGCGAACAGCGTCGCCATCTCGAGCGAGCGCTGGCGCGCGAAGGTCGCGGCGCTTGCCGCGACGAACACCGCCGCGGCGAGCACCATCAGCGCGAATCCTTGCGTCGCGAAACCGAGGACGAGGCACGCGCCGCCCAGCCCGCTGGCGAGCGGCGCCGCGTAGGCCCACAGCCTGCCCAGCGCCACCGCGCGCTCCAGGCCGATCACGGTGCCGAGGAAGCCCGACACCATCAACGCGCCGTGCAGGGCGATGGCGCCCGCCGGCGCGGGGATCGAAGCGCCCAGACGCACCAGACCGCCCGCAACGCCGAAGGCGAGCGAGGCGAAGCCCAGCACCAGCAGCGGCACTCGCCAGCGCGGCGGCACGCTCAGGACCAGCCGAACCGGCTCTGCGCTTCCGGGCTCATGCGCTCGGGCGTCCACGGCGGCTCCCACACGAGTTCCACCTGCACGTCGGTGCCCTCGGGGGCGAGCGCGCGGATCGCGGCGGCGGCCTCGTCCACCAGGTAGGACGCCGCCGGGCAGGCAGGCGAGGTCATGGTCATCTCTACGCGCACGCGACCAGGCTCGCAATGGATGGCGTAGACCAGGCCGAGATCCACGATGCTCATCCCGGCCTCGGGATCCTCGACCGTCCTGAGAGCTTGTCTCGCGTCGTCCTCCTGCATGCGTGCCATTCAGCCGCAGGCAGGCGGCGGGCCCTTGATCTGCATCAAACGATCGTGCCCGCAGACGAATACGGTGGTTCAGCCCGATGGAGGCGTTCATGCAGACTCCACTGCTCTTCGCGCGCTGCGCGCATCGTTGATCCGCGTCAACCGCCAGGCCCGGTGCGGGGGCACGGCGTGTCAAGCTGCCGCGCACGATGCGACTGCTGCTGATCAACCCGGCGCTGCCGGAAAGCTTCTGGAGCTTCCGCTGGGCGCTGCAACGCGTGCTCGGCGGCAAACGCTCGCTCAATCCGCCACTCGGGCTCGCCTCACTCGCCGCGCTGTGCCCGCCGCACTGGGAAGTGACGATCGTGGACGAGAACGTCGAGCCGCTGCCGCTGCGGCCCGAGGCCGACATCGTCGGCATCGGCGGCATGGGCGTGCAGGCGCCGCGGCAAAAGCAGCTGCTGCGCTACTACCGCGAGGCCGGCTACCGCGTGGTCGCCGGCGGCAGCTACGCCTCGCTCTGTCCGGGGGAATATCTCGAGGTGGCCGACCACGTCGTCGCCGGCGAAGCCGAGTACATCTGGCCGCGCTTCTGCGCCGACCTTGAGCGCGGCGCGCCGCAGGCACTGTACCGCGAGACCGGCGAGGTCAAGCTCGAGGACTCGCCGCTGCCGCGCTTCGACCTGCTCAAGCTCGAGCGCTACGCCACGGCCACCCTCCAGCTCTCGCGCGGCTGCCCGTTCCGCTGCGAGTTCTGCGACATCATCGTCATGTTCGGCCGCAAGCCGCGCTACAAGGCGCCGGCGCAGATCGAGCGCGAGCTGGACAGCCTGCGGCGCCTGGGCGCGCGCAAAGTGTTCTTCGTCGACGACAACTTCATCGGCAACAAGGCCAAGGCGAAGCAGACGCTGCGCTTCCTCGCCGGCTACCAGGAGCGGCACGGGCGGCGCATGCGCTTCGGCACCGAGGCCTCGCTCAACCTCGCCGACGACCCCGAGCTGCTGCAACTGTTTCGCGCCGCGGGTTTCGAGTGGGCCTTCCTCGGCCTGGAGACCCCGGACGCGCAAACGCTGCGCGAGGCGGCGAAGACGCAGAACACCACCGGCGACATGCTCGGCGCGGTGCGCCGCATCCACGCGGCGGGCATCGACATCCTCGCCGGCTTCATCGTCGGCTTCGACCGCGACACGCCGGCGGTGTTCGGGCAACAGCGCCGCTTCATCCTCGACAGCGGCATCATGGTGGCGATGGTCGGGCTGCTCACCGCACTGCCGCGCACGCCGCTCTACGACCGGCTGAAGCGCGAAGGGCGGCTGGTCGAGGGCGCCGCGCACGGCGACAACACGCGCGCGAGCACCAACATCATCCCCAAGTCGATGAGCGTCGAGCAGATGACCTCGGGCTACAAGCGCCTGTACGCCGAGCTGCTCGCCGACGGCGCCATCGCCGAGCGCATCCGCAACAAGCTGGCGCACTTCGGCACGCCCGCGCGCCTGGTGCGCGAGCGCCCGCTGGAGGCAGCGCGCATCGTGTGGCACCTGCTCGCGCGCGGCATC
>JAABQT010000120.1 GCA_011391295.1 Betaproteobacteria bacterium | reverse complement strand
CGTCTGGAACATCCAGGTCACGGCGCTCTCGGATAAGCGCGGGCCGGCGGTGCAGGCGCGCAAGCTCTATGCGGAGTCCGAGGCAAGTCGCGCCGAGCGCGAGCGGCGCGCCGATCTGCGCCGCTTGGGCGCCGAGCCGACCGCGGCCCTCAAGGGCCGGCCAACCAAGCGGGACCGGCGCAAATTGGTCGACTTCACCGATTCGGACCCATAGCGGGCGCCGAGCGGTCCTCGATCAGCGCCTGCGATAGACGAGGTCGCGGACTTCGTGGCCGAGCTTCAACCCGCGTTGCTCGAACTTGGTAAGCGGGCGCGCTCCGGGTTGTACGGCGCGCGCAAGCAGCGGTTCGGCGTCGAAGACTCGTGCCATCTGCTCAGCGTACTCGGGCCAGTCGGTCGCCGCGTGCAGGTAGCCGCCGGGCGCGAGCTTGCGCGCCGCGAGCGCGGCGAAGGCCGGCTGCACGAGGCGGCGCTTGTGGTGGCGCTTCTTTGGCCAGGGGTCGGGAAAGAACAGGTGCAGGCCGGCGAGCGCGCCGTCGGCGATCATGTGCTCGAGTACCTCGGCCGCGTCGTGGCGGATGAGGCGCAGGTTGGCAAGTCGCTGTTCGGCGATGCGCTTGAGCAGGCTGCCGACACCGGGTCCGTGTACTTCGACGGCGATGAAGTCCGTGCCGGGTTGTTCGGCGGCGATTTGAGCGGTGGTCTCGCCCATGCCAGAGCCGATCTCGAGCACCAGCGGCGCCTCGCGGCCGAAGACGGCGCGGGGCTGAAGGATTTCCGGGCGGTATGCCAGACCAAGGGCTGGCAGCAGCTCATCGAGCGCCCGCCGCTGCGCGGGCGTCGTTCTGCCCTGGCGCAGGACATAGCTGCGGATGCCGCGCGTCAAGCCGCCTTGCTGCGGGAAGGCGAGATCGTCCCTTCGGCCGGAGAGGAGGGCGCAGCGCTGTAGAGTTTTTTCGCCATGCGGCCGGCGAGGAACGCCTCGCGTCCCGCTTCCACCGCCTTCTTCATGGCGCGCGCCATCAGTACCGGGTCCTTGGCCGCCGCGACTGCGGTATTCATCAGCACGCCGTCGCAGCCCAGTTCCATGGCGATCGCCGCGTCGGAGGCCGTGCCGACGCCGGCGTCCACGATCACCGGCAGGTCCACCGCGTCGATCACGAGCTGCACGTTCCAGGGATTGAGGATCCCCATGCCCGAGCCGATGAGGGAGGCGAGCGGCATGATGGCGACGCAACCGAGATCCTGGAGCATCTTTGCCTGGAACGGGTCGTCGGAGCAGTACACCATCACCTTGAAGCCGTCCTTCACCAGCTGCGCGGTCGCCTGCAGCGTTTCCGGCATGTTCGGATACAGCGTATGCGCATCGCCGAGCACTTCGAGCTTCACGAGATCGTGTCCGTCGAGCAGCTCGCGCGCGAGGCGCAGCGTGCGTACCGCGTCCTCCGCGCTGTAGCAGCCCGCGGTGTTCGGCAGGTAGGTGAATTTCGAGGGCGGCAGCGCCTCCAGCAGGCTCGGCTCGTTCGGGTTCTGGCCGATGTTGGTGCGGCGGATCGCCACCGTCACGATTTCGGCGCCGGAGGCTTCCACCGCGGCGCGCGTTTGCGCGAAATCCCTGTACTTGCCGGTGCCGATCAGCAGGCGGGACGAGAAGCTCTTCCCGGCAACGACGAATTCGTCGTTCATCCGCCCCCCACCGCAACCACGATCTCCAGCCGGTCGCCGTCGGTCACCAGCGTGTCGCCGTGCGCGCTCTTCGGCACGATCTCGCCGTTGCGCTCCACGGCGATCCTCTTGCCGGAAAGTTCGAGGCGCGCGATCAGTGCGGCAACGTCGAGCGGGCGCTCGAGCCGGTGCGCCGCGCCATTCACAATCACTTGAATCATAAGGGGTAATGATACACTCGCGTTCAACCCGCGGGTGTAGTTCAATGGCAGAACGGCAGCTTCCCAAGCTGCATACGAGGGTTCGATTCCCTTCACCCGCTCCACGGCCATGCCTGTGACCTTTGACGGCAAGCTTGTAGTCGCGATCTCCTCGCGGGCGCTGTTCGACTTCGAGGAAGAGAACCGCATCTTCGACCGCGACGGCGAGGGCGCCTACGTGGCGCTGCAGCTCGGGCGCATCGACGTGCCGGCAAAGCAGGGTGTGGCTTTTCCCCTGGTGAAAAAGCTCCTCGCCTTCAATACGCCCGACGCGCAGCGCGTGGAAGTGGTGATCCTGTCCAAGAACGACCCGGTGAGCGGGCTGCGCGTGTTCCGCTCGGCGCAGCGCGCCGGCTTGCGCGTGGAACGCGGCGTGTTTACCCGCGGGCGGCAGCCCTACAAGTATCTCGACGCGCTGCGCGCGAACCTGTTTCTTTCGGCCAACGAGCAAGACGTGATGCGCGCGCTCGACGCCAGGATCCCGGCGGCGCGCGTGGTGCCGGAATCCGCGCAGGCCGGGAGCCGTCACCTGGACGAGGTGCGCATTGCGTTCGACGGCGACGCGGTGCTGTTCTCCGACGAGGCCGAGCGCGTCTACCAGGCCGACGGCCTGGACGCCTTCACGCGCCATGAGACCGCGCGCGTGGACATTCCGCTGCCGCCCGGTCCCTTCAAGCCGCTGCTGGAAGCGCTGCACCGGCTGCAGACCGCGGGCACCAGCATGAAGCTGCGCACCGCGCTGGTGACCGCGCGCAGCGCGCCGGCGCACGAGCGCGCCGTGAGGACCCTCATGCACTGGAAGGTCGAGGTGGATGAGGCCCTGTTCCTCGGGGGGCTCGACAAGGGCGAGTTCCTCGGGGCCTTCGAACCCGATTTCTATTTTGACGACCAGCGTGGGCACGTCGAATCTGCCGGCCGGCACGTGGCCACCGGGCACGTGCCCTACGGCGTCGCCGGGAGGAAACCCGCATGAAATGGCTCAAGTACTCGCTCTACGCCTTGCTGGTTCTCACGGCGCTGCTGGTGATCGGGTCGGCGATCCTGGCGCTTACCTTCGACCCCAACCAGTACAAATCCGAACTGGGCAAACTGGTGCAGGAACGCACCGGCCGCACGCTCAAGTTCCACGGCGACGTGAAGCTCGCGTTCTGGCCTTCGCTCGGCGTTTCCGTGGGCCGGGTGACGCTGTCGCGGCGCGCGAGCGAGCATGATTTTGCCGCGTTCGATGCGGCCCACGTTTCGGTGCAATTGCTGCCGCTGCTGCGTGGCGAAGCCCTCGTGGACCAGGTGCGCATCTCGGGCCTGAAGGCGAGCGTGATCCGCGCTGCGGGCGGCAAGTTCGATTTCGAGGATCTGCTCGGCGCCGGGGGCGGCACGAAGCCGGGCGGCACGCCGTCGCGGCCCGCCAAGGTGAAGTTCGACGTGGCGGGGATCCGGTTCGAGAACGGCACCCTCGCCTACCGCGACGAGGGCAGCGGGCAGACGCTGGAAATCCGGCACCTGGACCTTCGCACCGGGCGCATCGCCGAGGACGTGCCGGGCAATCTCAGCCTGGGCGCGCTGCTGCAGGGCAAGCACCCGCTGGTGGACGCCAAGGTGGCACTGGAAACCGGCTACCGCTTCAGCCTGGCGCGCAGGCAGTACGCGCTCAGCGGCCTCAGCCTGAAAGTCGAGGGCGTCGCGGCGCAATTCAGCCGCCTCGCCCTGACGCTCTCGGGCGATGTGCGCGCCGACGCCATAAAGGAAAGCATCAACGCCGATCTCGTCGCGAGGTTCGACGAGACCACGGCGAAAGCGAAGGCGGGGATGGCGGGTTTTTCCGCGCCGCGCTACAGCTTCGACGTCGACGTGGACAAAGTGAATCTGGATCGCTATCTGCAGGCCAGTCCCAATGCCAAACCGGCAGCGGGCGCGAATGCCAAGGTCGATGTCGACGTACCCGTCGACCTGTCCGCGCTCAAGGGCCTGCGCGCCGACGGCAAGCTGCGCGTTGGGGCCCTGCAAATTCAGGGGCTGAAGCTTGCCGATGTGCAGGCGCAACTGCGCCTGGCGGACGGCCGCGCAGACCTGGCGCCGCATTCTGCGAAGCTCTACGAGGGCACGCTGCGGGGTGCGTTGACGCTCAATGCCAACGGCAATCGCGTGGCAATGAAGGAGACCCTGGGAAACGTCGCCATCGGGCCCCTGGTGAAGGATCTCATGGCGCGCGATGCGCTCGAAGGGCGCGGCGACGTGACGCTGGACGTGACGGCGGCCGGCGCATCGGTGAACGCCATGAAGAAGGCTCTTGCGGGGAGCGCGCGCGTGGAGTTGCGCGACGGGGCGGTAAAGGGATTCAACCTGACCGAGGCGCTACGCAAGACCAGGGCCGCATTCGGCTCGAAATCCGCGCAGCAGCACAGTGCGGACACCTCGCAGCGCACGGACTTCTCGGCAATGTCGGCGAGCTTCGTGATCAGGAACGGCGTGGCGCGCAACGACGACCTCGAAGTGAAGGCGCCACTGGTACGCCTCAGTGGTGCGGGCGACATCGACATCGGCAATGCGCAATTGAATTACCTTGCGAGGGCCACGGTGGTGGCGACCGCGAAGGGACAGGGCGGCGCCGACCTCGATCATCTGGCCGGTGTGACCATCCCGGTGAAGCTGACGGGGCCGTTCGACGCGCCGAAGTACGAGATCGACTACCGTTCAATCGCCGGCGAGGCCGCCACGGCGAAGGTCAAGGAGAAGGCAAAAGAGAAGATCGGGCAAAAGCTGCGCGACCTGCTCAAGCGCTGAGACGGCCCTCCTCGACGGCGTGGCAGGAGACCGCACCACCGGCAATCGCGCGCAGCTGCGGCCGCTCGCTGCGGCAGCGAGCGTTCGCATGCGGGCAGCGCGGGTGGAAGGCGCAGCCTGCGGGCGGCGCCAGCGGATTGGGCACTTCGCCTGCGACCGGCGTACGCGCCCGGCCGCTCATCTGCAGGTCGGGGATCGCGTCCATCAGCATGCGCGTGTACGGGTGACCGGGTGCGGCAAACAGCTGCTCGGCAGCGGCCAGTTCTACGACGCGCCCCAGGTACATCACGCCGACGCGATCGGCGATGTGCGATACCACCGCGAGGTTGTGTGAAATGAACAGATAGGTCAGGCCGAGGCGCTCCTGCAGTTCGGCCATCAGGTTGAGGATCTGCGCCTGTACCGAGACGTCGAGCGCCGAGGTGGGTTCGTCGCACACCAGGAATTCGGGATCGCCGGACAGGGCGCGCGCGATCGAGATACGCTGGCGCTGCCCGCCAGAAAATTCATGCGGGTACTTCTCGCCATCCTCGGCGCCAAGGCCGACCTGCTGCAGCAGCTCGGCGACGCGCTCGCGTTCCGCGTCCTCGGTGGTGGCGAGGCCGAGCACGCGGATCGGCTCGGCGACGATGTCGCGCACGCGCCAGCGCGGATTGAGGCTGGCATAGGGGTCCTGGAAGATCATCTGCATGCGCCGGCGCAGGGCGCTCGTGTCGGTGCCCGGCGCGGCGAGGTCGATGCCGTCGAACTCGATGCGGCCGCGCGACAGGGGATACAGGCCGACAATGAGCCGCGCGACGGTCGACTTGCCGCAGCCCGATTCGCCCACCAGGGCGAGGGTTTCGCCCTTGCGCACCTCGAAGGACACGCCGTCTACCGCGCGCAGCAGCTGGCGCGGCGCGCCCTCGATGACGCGATTGAGCCAGGGCCGCGAGACGTCGAAATCTCTCCCGACCTCGATCAACCGCACCAAAGGGCGGTTATCGAGGTCCACCGGCGTATAGCCAGCACGAAGCGAGTGCGTTGCCGACCTGGATCAGCTCCGGCCGCTCGGTGAAACAGCGCGCGAAGCGCTGC
>JAABQT010000119.1 GCA_011391295.1 Betaproteobacteria bacterium | reverse complement strand
CCAGCGCGTAGGCCAGCAGGTGCGGCAAGTGGCTCACCGCGGCGAACACCGCATCGTGCTCCTCCGGGCTCATGTGCGAAACGCGCGCACCGCATGCGGTCCAGGCCGACTCGACGGCGTGCAGGCTTTCAGCGGAGTTCTCCGGCAGGGGCGTGAGCACCACGCGCTTGCCGTGAAACAGCGTTGCGCTCGCCGCCGCCGCGCCGCTGTTTTCCGCGCCGGCGATGGGGTGCGCCGGCACGAACCGGGAAATCTTCGCACCGAGCGCCGCGCGCGCGGCCCTCACCACGTCGCGCTTGGTGCTGCCGGCGTCGGTGACGATCGCCGAGGGCTCGAGCCGCGGCGCCACCGCGGCCAGCACCCGCGGATATTGCGCCACCGGCGTTGCCACCACCACCAGGTCGGCGTCCGTCACCTCGGTGGCGATGGAATCGACGATGCCTTTTTCCAGCGCAATGTGCAGATTGGCCGCGCCGCGGCCGATGCCCACCACGTGACCGCAGGCCCCTGCCGCCTTCAACGCGAGCGCGAACGAGCCCCCGATCAGCCCGACGCCGATCACGGCGACCCGTTCGAAGCGCGTCATTCCTTCAGGCTCGCCGCCAGCGCGGACAGGAAACGCTCGACCTCCGCCTCGGTGCCGACGGTGACGCGCAGGTGCTCGGGCAGCTCGTAGCCGCCACCCACCGGCCGCACGATCACGCCGCGCTTGAGCAAGCGCCGGTACACCTCGTTCGCCTTGCCGACGCGGATGGTGAGGAAGTTTGCGTACGACGGGATGTAGGTCAGTCCCAGCCCCTGCGCGCCCTCGCGCAGCTGGCGCATGCCTTGCAGGTTGTCGGCGAAACTGCGTGCCACGAATTCCATGTCCCCGAGCGCGGCCTGCGCCGCCGCCAGCGCCACGCTGTTGACGTTGAAGGGCTGGCGCACGCGGTTCATCACGTCGGCCACCGACGGGTGCGCGAGCGCATAGCCCACGCGCAGGCCGGCCAGGCCATAGGCTTTGGAGAAGGTGCGCGTCACCACCAGGTTCGGGTGGCGCTTGATCCACTTCACCGTATCGGCACGCAGATCAGCCGGCATGTACTCGTTGTAGGCCTCGTCGATCACCACCATCACGCGCTCCGGTACGCGCCGCAGCAGCGCCTCGAGCGCCGCGGGGGGGCACAGGGTGCCGGTGGGATTGTTGGGATTGGCGATCCACAGCACGCAGGTTTCCTCGTCCACTGCCTTGGCCATGGTCTCGAGGTCGTGGCCGTAGTCTTTCGCCGGCACGGCGATGCCGCGTGCGCCGCGCGCCTGCGTCGCCAGCGGGTAAACCGTGAATGCGTGCTGCGAGTACACGGCGGACCGGCCAGGCCCGAGGAAGGCGAGCGCGACCAGCTCGAGCACGTCGTTGGATCCGTTGCCGAGCACCACCTGCGCCATCTCCACGCCATAGCGCCGCGACAGCGCGTCTTTCAGTTCGAAGCCGTTGCCGTCCGGGTAGCGCGAGAGCTCGGTCAGCGTGCGCTCGATGGCCGCACGCGTGCGCGGGCCGATGCCGCGCGGGTTCTCGTTGGAGGCGAGCTTGACGATGTTCTTTTCCTCCAGGCCCATCTCGCGCGCGAGCTCCGCGATCGGCTTGCCCGGCTGGTAGGGCGCGATCGCGCGCACGTAGGCGGGCGAGATTTCGCAGGGATCCCTGTTCATGAGCGCAAACCCTTCATGCCACTGCCGCGGGATAGGAGCCCAGCACCTTGAGGAATGGCGCCTTGCTGCGCAACTCCTCGAGCGCGGCGGCGACGCGCGCGTCCTGCTGGTGCCCCTCGAGGTCGATGAAGAACACGTACTCCCACAAAGCGCTGCGCATGGCCCGCGCCGGGCGCGACTCGATGCGCGTCATGCTGACGCCGCCCCGGGCCAGCGGCGTGAGCAGCGCGTGCACGGCGCCGGGCTTGTTCTCGGCCGACATCACCAGCGAGGTGCGGTCGCGGCCCGTGGGCGCGGGGTCGATCTGCCCGAGCACCAGGAAGCGCGTGGTGTTGTTCGGGTCGTCCTCGATCGCGCGCGCGAGCAGCTTGAGGCCGTAGCGCTCGGCCGCCGGCTCGCCGGCGATCGCGGCAGTACCCTCCTCGCCGCCGGCGCGCTGCGCGGCTTCGGCGTTCGAGGCGACTGGCACGCGCTCGGCGCCCGGCAGGTTCAGGTTGAGCCAGCCGTGGCATTGCGCCAGTGACTGCGCGTGCGAGTACACGCGCCGCACGCCCCCCAGGTCCCCGGCGCGCGCCATCAGGCATTGCTGCACCTGCAGTTCGACTTCGCCGCAGATCCGCAGCGGCGTCACCAGCAGCAGGTCAAGGGTGCGGCCCACCGCGCCTTCGGTGGAATTTTCCGCCGGCACCACCGCGAACTGCGCGGCGCCCGACTCGCAGCGCCGGAACACTTCGTCGATGCCCAGGACCGGGAGCGCCTCGACCCCGCCGCCGAATTGCCGGCGCACCGCCTGCTCGCTGAAGGTGCCTTCCGGGCCGAGGTAGGCCACGCGCAGCGCCTGTTCCAGCCCGCGGCAGGCGGAAATCACCTCGCGGAACACGCGCAGCGCCGCCTCGGCGCCGAGCGGGCCGGCGGCGCCGGCCACCCCGGCGGCGACGCGGCGCAGGATCTGCGACTCGCGCTCCGGGCGGTAGGCCGGGGCCGCGCCCTTGAGCTCGCCGATGCGCTGCGCCAGGCGCGCGCGGCGCTGCAGCAGCTCGAGCAGTTCGGCGTCGAGCCCGTCGATCTCGGATCTCAGCTTGTCGATGTCTTCGCCCATCACGCCGCCGGAAGGTATCTGACCGCCAGCACGCCGTCGATGGCGCGCAGCGCGTCGAGCGCCGCCTCCGGCACCGGGCTGTCGACGTCCGCCAGCGTATAGGCCACGTCGCCCCTGGACTTGTTCAGCATGCTGTGGATATTGATGCCGCGCGTGCCCATGGCGTGGGAGATGCTTGCCAGCATGTCGGGCATGTTGGCATTGGCGATCGCCAGCCGGTAGGGCGACTCGCGCAGCATCACCGCCTCGGGAAAGTTGACGGCGTTGCGCACGTTGCCGTGCTCGAGGTAGTCGCACAGCTGATCGACGACCATCACCGCGGAATTTTCCTCCGCTTCCTGGGTCGAGGCGCCCAGGTGCGGCAGCGCGACCACGCCGGGCTCGCCGATCAGCGCCGCCGACGGAAAGTCCGTGACGTAGCAGCGCAGGCGGCCGGCGCGCAGGCTCGCCAGCACCGCCGCATCGTCCACCACGCCCTCGCGCGAAAAATTGAGCAGCACGGCGCCCTCGCGCGCCAGTCCGACGTTCTTCGCGTTGATCAAGTGACGCGTGCGCTCGGACAACGGCACGTGCAGCGTGACGAAGCGGCTCGCTTTGAGCAGCTCGTCGACCGAATTGGCCCGGTGCACCTGCGCGGGCAGGCTCCAGGCGCTCTCGACCGTGATCTCCGGATCGTGGCCCACCACCTGCATGCCCAGGTGGATCGCCGCCTCGGCCACCAGGCTGCCGATCTTGCCCAGGCCGATCACGCCGAGGGTCTGGCCGGGCAGCTCGAGTCCGGCGTAGGCCTTCTTGCCGTCCTCGACGCGCCGCTCGAGGTCTGGTGCCGCGCGGTCCAGTCCGCGCACGAAATCGAGTGCCGGGGCGAGGTTGCGCGCGGCGATCAGCATGCCCGCGATCACCAGCTCCTTCACCGCGTTGGCGTTCGCGCCCGGGGCGTTGAATACCGGCACGCCGCGCTTCGAGAACTCGGCCACCGGGATGTTGTTGGTACCGGCGCCGGCGCGCGCCACGGCTTTGAGCCCAGCGCCGAACTGCATGCCGTGCAGATCCTGCGAGCGCACCAGGATCACATCGGGCGCCTGCGACGCCTTGACCAGCGTGTAGCGTTCGGGCGCGAAGCGCTGCAGCCCGGCCTGCGCAACCTGGTTGAGGACCAGGACCTCGAGCTTGCCGGCGGCCTCAGCCATGCTGCGCCGCGAATTCCTTCAGGTAGACCACCAGGCGCTGCACGCCTTCCAGCGGCATCGCGTTGTAGATGGAGGCGCGCATACCACCCACCGAGCGATGACCCTTCAACTGCACCATGCCGCGCTCCTCCGCGCCCTTGAGGAACGGCGCATCCAGCCGCTCGTCCGGCAAGCTGAACGGGACGTTCATGCGCGAGCGATCCTCTCGCGCCACCGGGTTGCGGTAAAAGCCCGCGTCGAGCGCGGCGTACAGCAGTTGCGCCTTGTGCACGTTGCGCCGCTCCATCTCGGCGACGCCGCCGAGCTGCCTGAGCCACTTGAATACCAGCCCGGCGACGTAGATCGCGTAGGTCGCCGGCGTATTGAGCATCGAATCGGATTCGGCCTGCAGCTTGTAATCCATCACCGTGGGCGTGCCCCGGGCGGCGGCGCCGATCAGGTCTTCGCGCACGATGACCACGGTGAGCCCGGCCGGACCGAGGTTTTTCTGCGCGCCGGCGTAGATCAGCCCGTACCTGGGCACGTCGAGCGCACGCGACAGGAGGTGCGAGGACGCATCGGACACCAGCGGCACCGGCCCGGTGTCCGGCGTCCAGTGGAACTCGACGCCGCCGATGGTCTCGTTGGAACAGTAATGGACATAGGCGGCGTCGCCGCGCAGCTGCCAGTTGCGCGGCGCGTAGGTGAATTTGCGCTCTTCGGAGCTCGCGGCCACGTGCACGTCGCAGTAAGCACGCGCCTCCTTGGCGGCCTTCTTCGACCACTCGCCGGTGATGACATAGTCGGCACTTGCCTTGCCGCGCAGCAGGTTCATCGGCACCTGCGCAAACTGCAGCGTGGCGCCACCCTGCAGGAACAGCACCTTGTAGTGCGCCGGGACGGCAAGCAGCTCGCGCAGGTCGCGCTCGGCCTCGGCGGCGATGCCGGTGAATTCCCGGCCGCGATGGCTCATTTCCATCACGCCCATGCCGGCGCCGTGCCAATCGAGCATCTCGTCGCCGGCACGCGACAGCACCTCGGCCGGCAGCATGGCGGGGCCGGAACTGAAATTGAAGATGCGGGACATCAGTGAACGGTGGGCGGCGACTCCCCTGCCGGCGGCAGTGCCGCATCGCCGTCGCCGCCGTTGCCGTTGCCGCCGTTGCCATCTTCCACTTCGTGCTCCTCGATGCGCTCCACGCCGGCGAGTTTTTCGCCCTCGCCCAGCGCGATCAGCGTCACGCCCTGCGTCGAGCGCCCCTGCTCGCGGATCTGCGCCACCTTGGTGCGGATCAGCACGCCGCCGGTGGAGATCAGCATCACCTCGTCGGTGTCCTCGACCAGCACCGCGCCAACCAGGGCGCCGTTGCGCTCGCTGGCCTGGATCGCGATCAGACCCTGGCCGCCGCGCCCGTGCTTGGTGTACTCCGCGATCGGCGTGCGCTTGCCGAAGCCGAACTCGGTGGCGGTGAGCACGGTGCGGCTTTCGTCCTTTGCCGCCAGCATGCACACCACGCGATGGCCCTCGGGCAGGCGCATGCCGCGCACTCCGGTGGCCTGTCGGCCCATCGGCCGCACTTCTTCCTCGGCGAAGCGCACCGCCTTGCCCTCCGAGGAGAACAGCATCACGTCATAGCTGCCGTCGGTGAGCACCACGCCCACCAGGTAGTCGCTCTCGTCCAGGTTCACGGCGATGATGCCGCTGGGGCGCGGGCGCGAGAAATCGGCCAGCGGCGTCTTCTTCACCGTGCCCCGCGTAGTCGCCATGAACACGTAATGCTGCTCGTCGAATTCCTTCACCGGCACCACGGCGGTGATCTTCTCGCCTTCTTCCAGCGGAAACATGTTGACCATCGGCTTGCC
>JAABQT010000118.1 GCA_011391295.1 Betaproteobacteria bacterium | reverse complement strand
CCTGGGGAGCGCGCAACGGCATTGCCGTGATCGCGCAGCACTCCGGGGACGCGGCGGCGGTGGTGTACGACGCGGCGGCCGCGGCGCGCGCGCGCGGCATCGACGTGCTGATTGCCGACACTGCCGGGCGCCTGACAACGCAACTGCACCTGATGGAAGAGATCAAGAAAGTGAAGCGCGTGCTGGCCAAGGCGCTGCCGGGTGCACCGCACGAAGTTCTGCTGGTGCTCGACGCGAACACCGGGCAAAACGCGCTCGCGCAAGTCAGGGCCTTCGATCAGGCGCTCGGTCTCACCGGACTGGTGCTGACCAAGCTCGACGGCACCGCCAAGGGCGGCGTGGTGTGCGCGATCGCGCGCGCGCACCCGGT
>JAABQT010000117.1 GCA_011391295.1 Betaproteobacteria bacterium | reverse complement strand
GGGTCGGCGAGGGCATCGACGACCTCAGGCCGTTCTCCGCCGCCGAATTCGCCGAGGCACTGCTTGATTAGCTTTTCCGCGGTATCCAAGCGCTATCCGGGCGGCCAGGACGCGTTGCGCGGCGTGTCATTCGCGCTCGAATCGGGCGAGTTCGCGTTCCTCACCGGTCACTCCGGCGCGGGCAAGTCCACGCTGCTCAAGCTGATCCCGGCGATCGAGCGACCGACCTCCGGCAGCGTGGTGGTCAACGGCCAGAACATCGGCGCGCTCAGGCGCTCCGCGGTGCCCTACCTGCGGCGCAACCTGGGGCTGGTGTTCCAGGATCAGAAGCTGCTGTTCGACCGCTCGGTCTACGACAACGTCATGCTGCCGCTTTCGTTCAGCGGCCAGCGACCCCGAGAGGCGGCACGGCGGGCCCGCGCCGCCCTCGACAAGGTGGGCCTGCTCGCCCGCGAGCGGGCCAATCCGGTGCAGCTCTCGGGAGGAGAGCAGCAGCGCCTGGCAATCGCGCGCGCGGTGGTCAACCGGCCGGCGCTCCTGGTCGCCGACGAGCCGACCGCCAACCTCGACGCGGAATCCGCAGCGCACATCATCGACATCTTCGTGTCCTTTCACCAGGTCGGCGTCACCTTGCTGATTGCTACGCACGACCAGGCACTCATCGAACGCTACGGCAAGCGCGTGCTGCGCCTGGCCGAAGGAAAGCTGGCAGCATGATTGGCTGGCTGCGCCAGCACCGCGACGCCTGCGCGCGCGCGCTGGGCAAATTGAGGGCGCAGCGCGCCGCGACGCTGCTCAATGCCCTGGTGATCGGCGTAGCGCTATCCCTGCCCGCAGGGGGCTACGTACTGCTCGCCAATCTGCAGGGCGTGGCGCAGCGCTTCAGCTTCGAGCCCCAGCTTTCGATGTTCCTGAAGCCGGGAGCAAAGCGCGGCGAACTCGAATCCCGCTTGCGCGCCGACGCGCGCGTCGCGCAACTGCGCTTTGTCTCGCGCGAGGAGGCGCTCAAGGAACTGCGCGAGGCCGAGGGCCTCGCCGACGTGGTGGCGGCGCTGGAGCACAATCCCCTGCCGGACGCGTTCGTGTTGCGCGCCACCACCGGGTCAGATGCCGCCACGCTGGAAGCGCTGGCCACAAGACTGCGCGCGCTGCCGGGCGTGGCGCAGGTGCAGGTTGATTCGGCATGGGCGCAGCGCCTCGGGGCGCTGGCAAACATCGGGCGCCTCGCACTTGCGGCGCTTGCCGCGCTGCTTGCCACCGGGCTGGTGGCGGTGACCTTCAATACCATCCGCTTGCAGATCCTCACCCAGCGCGACGAGATCGAGGTATCCCAACTGCTTGGCGCGACCGACGCTTTCGTGCGCAGGCCGTTCTTCTACCTCGGGTTGCTGCAGGGCCTTGCGGGCGGCGTGCTCGCACTTGGAATCCTCTGGGGGGGACTCGCCATTCTCAATCCAGGGGTGCGCGAACTGGCGCAGGCGTACGGATCGAGCTTCCAGCTCGCCTTCCTTTCAGGCACCGCAGCGCTTGCCCTGGTCGTGTTCTCCGCCCTCCTGGGTTGGGTCGGCGCGCTTCTATCAGTAAGCAGATACTTACGTTAAATGCCCCTTATCTATTAGATATTTTGAGTATCCCTTGGGGAACCTCTCGTTCGCTTAGCACTCCAATAGCACGAGTGCTAAAATTTCCCGCAGGAGGCATGGACCATGCAATCCGCACGAGCTCTGCCGATGACGATTCCCCTGCCGCTGGCCGCGGGCAGCCTGGAGACCTATATCCAGTCAGTCAACCGCGTTCCCCTGCTCAGCGCCAAGCAGGAGCAGGAGTACGCGCGGCGTTTCCGCCAGGATGGGGACGTTGAGGCCGCACGCCAACTGGTGCTTTCGCACCTGCGCCTGGTGGTCGCAGTGGCCCGCGGCTATCTGGGTTATGGCCTGCCGCACGCCGATCTGATCCAGGAAGGCAATATCGGCCTGATGAAGGCGGTGAAGCGATTCGATCCCACGCGCGGCGTGCGGCTGGTGTCGTTCGCGATCCACTGGGTCAAGGCCGAAATCCACGAGTACATCCTGCGCAACTGGCGCCTGATGAAGGTCGCCACCACCAAGGCGCAAAGAAAGCTGTTCTTCAACCTGCGCTCGATGCGCAACGGACTCGCGCCGCTGGGTGCCGCCGAGATTGCGCACGTTGCTGCCGCACTCAAGGTCAAGCCCGAGGAAGTCGTGGAGATGGAGACGCGGCTTGCCGGTCGCGACGTCGCGTTCGAGGCGCAAGACACCGACGAGGAAGCGTTTGCGCCGGTGCACTACCTTGCGGCAGATCCGGAAGCGGAGCCCTCGCGCGTGCTGCAGGCACAGGAGGATGAGCAGTTGGGCGCCGCCGCTCTGCGGCGCGCGCTGGAGAGCCTGGACGCGCGCAGCCGGCGCATCGTCGAAGCGCGCTGGCTGAAGGAGAAGGACCGCGCCACGCTGCACGAGCTGGCCGCCGAGTTCAAGGTCTCGGCCGAGCGCATCCGGCAGATCGAATCCAAGGCGATGCAGAAGATGAAGCAGGTGATGCAGGCGCAGGACGCGCCGCGCGCCCTGCCCGCCCCCGCGGCGGCGTAAGTTTTACTTCAACAGTTCGCGCAGGTCGTGCGCGAGGTCCTCGGCGATGCGCTCGTGGCGCACGAACAGCCGCAGCCGTCCGTTGGGATCGAGCACGTAGCTCTGCGCGCTGTGATCGATGGAGTAGTCCTGCGGTGTCTTTCCCGCCCGCTTCTCGAAGTACACCTTGAATTCCTTGGCCGCGCGCCGCGTGGCCTCCAGATCGCCACGCAGGCCCAGGAACCGCGGGTCGAAGGCCGGCACGTACTTGGCTAGCACTTCCTGCGTGTCGCGCTCCGGGTCCACGGTAACCAACAGCACCTGCACCCTGTCGGCGTCGGCGCCGAGTTGCCTGAGGGCCTGCGCCGCATCGGCGAGCGTGGTCGGACAAACGTCGGGACAGTGGGTAAAACCGAAAAACAGAACCACCGCCTTGCCGCGGAAGTCCTCGAGCCGCCGCGGCTTGCCGTGGTGATCGACGAGCTCCAGGGTCTTGCCGTACTCGACTCCCGTGATGTCGGTGCCCTTGAACTTCGGCGGCCCGCCGTCGCAGGCCGCCAGCGCGAGGACGGCAATCACCGCGCAGCTAAAGCGGGAGATAGTGGTCAACGAGCAGCGCCGCGAACAGCGCGGCCAGATAGGTGATCGAGTAGCGGAATGTGCGCCGCGCCAGAGAGTCGCTGTACGCCAGGTGGATGCGCACCGCATAGGCGATGAACACGCCGCCCAGCGCCAGCGCCGCGGCGAGGTAGATCCACCCGCTCATGCGGATGGCGAACGGCAGCAGCGAAACACCGAACAAGATCAGCGTGTAGAGCAGCACCTGCAATCGCGTGTAGCGGGCGCCATGCGTGACCGGCAGCATCGGCAGCCCGGCCTTGGCGTAGTCCTCGGTGCGATACAGGGCCAGCGCCCAGAAATGCGGCGGCGTCCAGGCGAAGATGATGAGGAACAGAATCATTGCTTGCGCCGTTACCTCGCCGGTGACCGCTGCCCAGCCCAGCACCGGTGGCATGGCGCCCGAGGCGCCGCCGATCACGATGTTCTGCGGCGTCAGCGGCTTCAGGACCACCGTGTAGACGATGGCGTAGCCGACGAAGGTGGCGAGCGTGAGCCACATCGTGAGGTCGTTGACCCAGTGGTGCAGAGTGAAGAGCCCCAAGCCGCCGACCACGCCGGCGAACACCAGGGCCTGGAGCGGCGTCACCTGCCCGAGCGGGAGCGGACGCGCGCGTGTCCGCGCCATCACGGCATCGATCCTCTGCTCGACCAGGCAGTTTACCGCCGCGGCCGCGCCCGCGGTGAGCGCGATGCCGATAGTGCCGGCGATCAGCGCCTGCAGCGGCACCATGCCAGGCGTCGCCAGGAACATGCCGATCACGGCGGTGAAGACGATGAGCGAAACCACTCGCGGCTTGGTGAGTTGGTAGTACTGGCTCGCGCGCGCGGCGAACGGCTGGTCGACAAGGCTGGAGGACATTGAGAGGCTCTAAATTTCGTGACACTGAAACACAGTGAAGTTTATCACCACCACGATGGTCGACGAGAGCGCGGCGTCGAGCCCGCGCATCATGTGGATCTCGAGCTCTTCACGGCAAGCGATATCGGAGAAGGCGCTAAAATCCCGCCTGCAAGTGGAACCGGCGGGAATGTACAAAATATCTTTCAAATTTAGCATCATGGTAACAACCCTCGCGCTCGCCGCGGTGCTTGCCGCAGTGTGGCTCGCCAAGCTAGATCGGGAACACGAGTCGCGAGCCATGTTGCTGCCGGATCGAGTGATGACCTTGTTCCCTGACCCGAAGCCAGTGACGGCCTTTGCGCTCAGCGATGACAAGAATCGCGCATTTAACCTTGCAAGCCTTAAGGGTAAATGGTCATTTCTATTTTTCGGCTTCATCCATTGCCCGGACGTCTGTCCGACGACCCTGGCGGTACTGGCCCGCGCGCGTGGCAACATCGCCAAGAACACGGTCGGCGCCGAAAATATCCAATTCGTTTTTATCTCAGTGGATCCGAATCGCGATACCGCCAGCAAGCTCAGGCAATACGTGGACTATTTTGATTCGAGCTTTCTCGGCGTGACGGGAGACAACGCGCAGATCGGCAACCTGGCCGGTCAACTAGGCGCCGCATATCAGGTTGCGATCACGCCGGGTGTGGAAAACTATCCCGTCTATCACAGCACGGCGGTATTTCTGCTGGATCCGCGAGCCCGATATCATGCCGTGTTCACGCCGCCCCATGATGCGGAGGCGATCAGCAAGCGTTTCAAAGTTGTGCGCGAGCTTGAAGCAGGAAATGCGACATGAGATGGCGACCTGCCGTTATCGTCTGCCTGCTATCGGCGCTGAGCCTCGTCCCCGCTGCGAGTGGAGGAGGGGGTGTTTCCGTACGCGATGCCTGGATCCGGGAAACGCCGCCCGGCATGGCCATGATGGCGGGATACATGGAGTTGCGAAATGACACGTCGCGGCCACAAGTACTCGTGGGCGCAAGCAGTTCCGGGTTCGCGAAGGTGATGATTCATCGCACTATCGTCAAGGACGGCATGGCGGGTATGGTGCACGCGTCGCGGATCGAGCTTGCACCCAACGGGAGTTTGAACTTTGCGCCAGGCGGATATCACCTGATGCTGATGAACCCGAAACAGTTACTGCGCGCCGGCGACCGCGCTGTCATCAACCTGGAATTCCGCGGCGGCCTTGTGCTACCCGTCGATTTTGAGGTGCGCAAATGACCGCACCCGCGCAAATGTCGCGGCCGCTGGCGGTTATTTAGACTGCGCGACCATGTACTCGACGGCGGCCCTGACCTCGGCGTTGCTCAACGCCGCATTCCCGCCTCGCGCCGGCATCACTCCCGCGTTCCCCTGGACCCCGTT
>JAABQT010000116.1 GCA_011391295.1 Betaproteobacteria bacterium | reverse complement strand
AGACATAAATGGGGACAGACCTCATTTTTCTCATTTGCAAATGAGAAAAATGAGGTCTGTCCCCATTTGCAATGACGCCACGCACGGAACTCTTCAAGGGCCTCGCCTGGCTCGGCATCGCCATCGCTTCCTGGGGCGCGATGTTTTCGGTGGCGAAGCGCACGCTGCCGGTGCTGGATGCGTTTTTCCTCGGTTCGCTGCGCTACACCTTCGGCGTGCTGGTCTTCATCGCCATCCTCTGGGCGGTCGAGGGCCGGCAGGCACTGCGCTACGGCGGGCGCTTCGCACCGGCCGCGGTGTTCGGGATGATCGGTTTCTGCGGCTTCAATCTGCTGGTGTGGTGGGGCCTTTCCTTCACACGGCCCGAGCACGCCGCGATCATCATGGCGCTGCAGGCGCCGATGACGGCGCTCGCGGTATGGCTTACGCAAGGCAGGCGCCCTTTGCCGTTCACCATCGCCTGCGTCGCGGCGGCGATCGGCGGCGTGCTGCTGGTGGTGACCAAGGGCAGCTTCACCGGGGTGTTCGCGGGCGGATCGCTGCTCGGCGATTTGCTCGTGTTTCTCGGCGCCGTGAGCTGGGTGATCTACACCATGGCGGGCTGGCACTTCTCCGGCTGGTCGCCCCTGCGCTTGACCGTGCTTACGGCGATCCCCGGGGCGTTCGGTCTGGTGGCGATCAACGCCGCGGCAATCGGACTGGGGTACGCGGAACCACCGACGTTCGAGGCGGTGTGGTCGGTGAAGTGGCAAGTCGCCTACTTCATTGTCTTTACCGTAGTGCTCGGCGTGCTTGGGTTCAACAACGGTGTGAAGCACCTCGGCGCGCTGAACACCATGCTGATGCTGAACCTCGTCCCGGTGCTCGTGTTCGCGATCGAGGCCTGGCTGGGACGCAGCTACGAGGCGGTCGAGCTGGTGGGAGCGGCAGTGGTGATCGGGGCGCTGGTGGCGAACAATATTTTTCTCAGACGACAGGCGCCCGCCCGCCCGTCCGCCTGATCTCATGCGAATCGAATGCGGCTGACGCCGGGCTGTGCGCCGCTACTGTGACCATCGCTGCAGCGACCAGGTCGGCATGGATCGGTCGGTATTTTCCCAGCAACGGGCCCAGTACGACGCCAATCATCAATCCCACTTTCTCCCCGAGGCGTTCCTCCCTGCGCGGACCGGACAAGAGCGACGGCCGGAAGATGTACGTCCCGTGCACGCCCGCGGCACGAACCGCAGCCTCCATCTCGCCTTTCACGCGGCTGTAGAACACCTTTGCGCGCGGGTTCGCGCCGAGTGCCGAGACCACGAGGAAGCGCTTTGCGCCGTCGCGCGCGGCGGCGCGAGCCAGCGCCACCGGGTAGTCGTGGTCCACGCGGCGGAACGCTTCCTGCGATCCCGCCACCTTGATCGTGGTGCCAAGGCAGCAGTACACGTCCTCGGCGTCGACCTGCCGAGCGTCCAGCCGTTCGAATTCCACCACCTCGACCTTGAGCTTCGGATGCGCCTTGCCGATGTCGCGCCGCGCCCATACAACCACGCGCGCGTACTGCGTTGATTCCAGCAGCCGCCGCAACAAGAAGGACCCGATGAGTCCCGTGGCGCCAACGAGAAGTGCTGTGCGCGCGTGCATGTCCTACAGCTCGTACCTCGAACCTTCGGCCCCCATCACCGTCGGCTCGACGATCGAACGCGGCAAGTGCGGCACGAACAGCTCGATGAATTCGTAGGCATAGCGTCTGAGATAGGCGCCGCGCTTGATCCCCAGGCGCGTGGTGCTCGACTCGAACAGGTGGCTCGCATCCAGCGCCTTCAGGCCCTGGTCCCGCTTCGCATTGAAGGCCATGCCCGCCATGATGCCCACGCCGAGGCCCAATTCGACGTAGGTCTTGATCACGTCCGCGTCGAGTGCCGTGAGTACCACCTTCGGTTTCAGGCCGCGCTGCTCGAAGGCCTTCTCGACCAGGCTGCGATTGGCGAAGGCGAAATCATAGGTGACGATCGGATACTTCGCCACGGCCTCCAGCGTCAGCGGCTGCACCTTGGCGAGGGCATGGCGCGCAGGCACCACCACGCAGCGGTTCCACTGGTAGCAGGGGAGCGACACCAGTTCCGGGTACAGGGCGATCTGCTCGGTGGCCACGGCGAACTCCGCCTCGCCGCGCACCACCATCTCGCAGATCTGCGTGGGATTGCCCTGGTGGATGACGATCTGCACGTCGGGGTAACGCCGCTTGAACGCGGCCACGGCCTTGGGCAGCGCATAGCGCGCCTGCGTATGCGTGGTGGCGATGGTGAGCGAGCCGAGTTTCTCGTTGGCGAACTCCTCTCCGGCGCGTTTCATGTTCGCCGCCTCGGCCAGAATGCGTTCCGCGATCGCCAGTACAGCCCTCCCGGGCTCCGTGAGCGCGGTGAGGCGCTTGCCGTGGCGGGCGAAGAGCTCGATCCCCAACTCCTCCTCCAACGCCTTGATCTGCTTGGAGATTCCAGGCTGGGAGGTGAACAGGGCTTCCGCGGCCGCGGAGACGCTGAGATTCCGGCGCGCGACTTCGGACAGGGAACGGAGTTGCTGGATTTTCATAATAACGATAATGCATAAGAGTACAACATCTTAGTCTTTGCAGGAATAACGCCAGGGCCCAGAATTCCTGCCCATGTACCTCTACGACCCGATTGACCAGAGGATCGTCGACGAGCGCGTCGCGCAGTTTCGCGACCAGACGCGGCGCTACCTCGCCGGCAAGCTGCCGGAAGCCGATTTCCTGCCGCTGCGGCTGCAAAACGGCCTCTACCTCCAGCGCCACGCGCCGATGCTGCGCGTGGCGATCCCCTACGGCGTCCTGTCTGCGCAGCAGCTGCGCATGCTCGCGCACATCGCGCGCCGATACGACCGCGGCTATGGGCACTTCTCCACCCGCCAGAACATGCAGTTCAACTGGCCGAAGCTCGAGGAGGTGCCCGACATCCTGGCGGACCTCGCCAGTGTGCAGATGCACGCCATCCAGACTTCCGGCAATTGCATCCGCAACATCACTTCGGATCACTTCGGCGGCGTGGCACGCGATGAGATCGTCGACTCGTTCACCTGGTGCGAAATCCTGCGGCAGTGGTCCACGTTCCATCCTGAATTCGCCTACCTGCCGCGAAAGTTCAAGATCGCGGTGAACGGCGCACAGGCCGACCGCGCTGCCACCTTCCTGCACGACATCGGCCTGCACGCACGATGCGATGCGGCCGGTCAGGTCGGCTTTCGCGTCATCGTCGGCGGTGGCATGGGCAGGACACCCATCATCGGGCACGTAATCCGCGAGTTCCTGCCCTGGCCCCACCTGCTGACCTACGTCGAGGCGATCCTGCGCGTCTACAACCGCTTCGGGCGGCGCGACAACAAGTACAAGGCGCGCATCAAGATCCTGGTCAAGGCACGCGGGCCGGAACTTTTCCGCGACGAAGTCGAAGCGGAATGGGCGCAGATCAGGGACGGCGCCTCGACACTCACCGACGCCGAGGTGCGCCGCGTTGCAGGTCGATTTACGCGTCCGGAATACCAGCCCCTCGAGGACCTGAGGCTCCCGCAGGACGGGCCGTTCGGCGCCTGGCAGAAGCGCAACGTTTTTGCGCACCGGCAGCCAGGCTACGCCGCCGTTACGCTGTCGCTGAAGAAAACCGGAGTGCCGCCGGGCGACGTCACCGAGGCGCAGATGGACGCCATCGCTGCCCTCGCCGAGCGCTACAACTTTGGCGAGCTGCGCGTCACCCACGAACAGAACCTGGTGTTCGCGGACGTGCGCCAGGACCGGCTCGAGGCGCTTTGGCAGCAACTGCGCCAGCTCGGCCTTGCCACGCCGAACATCGGCCTGCTGACCAACATCATCGCCTGCCCCGGCGGTGATTTCTGCTCGCTCGCCAACGCGAAGTCGATCCCGGTGGCCGAGGCGATCCAGCGCCTGTTCGACGACCTGGACTACCTGCACGACATCGGTGAGCTCGACCTCAACATCTCCGGCTGCATCAACTCCTGCGGCCACCACCACGTCGGCCACATCGGCGTGCTGGGCGTGGATAAGCAGGGCGAGGAGTGGTACCAGATCACCATCGGCGGAAATCAGGGGATGAGCCCGCTTGGCACGCCGGCCGCCGTCGGCCGGGTCATCGGCCCATCCTTCGCGCAACACGAGGTGCCCTGGGTCGTGGAGCGCCTGATCGAGGTCTACCTGCGGCATCGCGAAAGCGACGCCGAGCGCTTTGTCGACTGCGCGCACCGCCTGGGCATCGAGCCCTTCAAACAGAATGTCTATGGCCACCCTGATTCGCCGCGGAAAGATCGCGAGTCCGTCGCAGCCTGAGGCCGGCGCCGTCCTGCGCCTCGAGCCGCAGGACGACCCTGCAGGCATCGCCGCGCGTCTGGAAGGCGCCGCGCGCGTGGAAGTGAACTTCCCGAATTTTACGGATGGCCGCGGCTTTTCGAACGCGCGCCTGCTGCGCGAGCGCTACGGCTACCGGGGCGAGCTGCGCGCGGTGGGCGACGTGCAGCGTGACCAGATTCTTTTTCTTCAGCGTTGCGGCTTCGATGCATTTGTCCTGCGCGACGATCAGGATGCCGGCGAGTCGCTCGCTGCGCTGGCGGACTTCAGCGAAGCCTACCAGGCGTCGGTCGAGCGCCCCCAGCCGCTGTTTCGCCGCCGCTGACGCTCAGGCCGCGGCGCGCACCGGCGCCGCCGTATAGCGCTCCAGCAACTCCGCCTGCTTCTTGCGCGCGGCTTCGACGCTCTTCACCTTGACGTGGCCGTAACCGCGAATCGATTCGGGCAGCGACGCGATCTCGATCGCCAGTGCCAGATTTTCGCGCGTGAGACCTTCGAGCAGCATGTCCACCGTCGATTCATAGTGCTCGATCAGGGTGCGCTCCATGCGCCGTTCTTCGCTGCGCCCGAAGATGTCCAGCGGCGTGCCGCGCAGCCACCTCAGTTTCGCCAGCAGGCCGAAGGCGCGCATGATCCACGGACCGAACTGCATCTTCCTCGGTTCGCCCGTCAGCGGATCGGGCCTGGCGAGCAGCGGCGGCGCGAGGTGGAAGTTCACCTTGTAGTCGCCTTCGAACATGCCCTCGATCTTCTTCATGAACTCGCCCGAGGCGTAAAGGCGCGCCACCTCGTACTCGTCTTTGTAGGCCAGGAGCTTGGCGTAATAGCGCGCCACGGCCTCGGCGAGCCTGGTGCCGCCGACCTTGTCCTGCTCCGAGATGCGCACCCGCCCAACGAGCACCTGGTAGCGCGTGGCGTAGGCCGCGTTCTGATACTCAGTAAGGAACTGCGCACGCCGCTCCACCAGTTCCTGCAGGTTGCGCGAGAAATGCTGCTCGATCCGGATCACGTCGGCAGGCATGGCGATGCGCCGCACGCGCTCCAGATCCACCGCGGCGCGCCGCCCCCAGAGAAAGCTCTTCAGGTTGAATTCGACCGCAATGCCATTGAGCTCGATGGAGCGCTCGATCGCCTCGCGCCCGAGCGGCACCCAGCCCTTCTGCCAGGCGTAGCCGAGCATGAACATGTTGGTGGCGATGGAGTCGCCCATCAGCGCGGTGGCGATTTGCGCCGCCGGCACGAATTCGACGCCCTTGCCGCCGCAGGCTTCGGCGATGTCGTGGTGCAGGTTCGAGCCCGGCAGCTGCCAGTCCGGGTTCCTGACGAATTCCGCGGTGGGCGAGGTCGTCGCGTTCAGCACGGCGCGGGTGCGCCCGGCGCTCATCTTTTCGAGCGCATCGCTGCTCGCGCTCACCACCAGGTCGCAGCCGATGACCAGCCGCGCCTCGCCCGTGCCCAGGCGCGCCACGTGCAACTCGCTGGCGCTCGCGGCGAGCTTCACGTGCGAC